>CAZSJF010000212.1:0-5389 GCA_964606705.1 uncultured Bacteroidales bacterium | reverse complement strand
AGTTGCCTGCTGTTTCAAGGTTTCCCCTGAAGAATACGAAATCTCTGAGTTTGTTGATCTGCTGGTTATTGAAGATAAAGCTGTACTTAAGTCCGGATATTAAGTGGTTTGTATAACTGTTCTGAATGCTTTTGTCATAGAGCATTGACAGATGCGCAGTAAATGCAGAATCAGTGGTTATTTTAACAGAACTGATTTCGATCGGATTAAGGATATGCCTTTTATATGCCGATTCTTTCCAGTCATATCCAAAAGCAATATTGGCAACATATCTTGTGTATTGCGGGTTTTCCTGAAAATTAAATCCTGTATTTATTGTTGATTTAGGATTGAAATATTTAGGAAATTTTTCCTGCCCTACGGGCATTAGAAATTTGGGAATTTCTATTGAGCTTTCAATACCGTATTCCATGGTATTGAAAAATGGTATCAGGTTGCTTATCGTTGCATCTGAAGAACTTATACTGCGGCTCTTCTGGACTTCCAGAGCTCCTTTCAGCTTGATGTTGAATATTTCCGCTCCCCTGAAAAAGTTTTTATTCTGAAAAACGATATTTCCTGCGCATCCGATATCCCCTTCAGAATTGGTGCCTTCCGCTTCGAATGTAATTGAACGCTTGGGGAAAGCAGTCAGCTGTATGTGGCAGTCCAGTAATTCTTTGCCTTTTAATGAATCATTCATCGGGTCTTTAAAGGAGATGTTTATCAGCTTAAAATTCTGTAAGGCTGAAAGCCTGTCGTAAGTCTGTTCAACATCATTGATATTATACAGCGAATGGCTGTTGATAAATGTGGACTGTGTGATTATTTTGGGATTGATATGCATTTTTTTGTCGGTAATGAAATAATAAAGGCTTGGCGTTCCGCCTTTCCTGCGTGGTTTTATGGTTACAGGTACCGTGTCGGCAGTTGTTGTATTTTTTGTTAGATTGTAACTGGAATATATATAAATGTTGTTTATCCCGTATCTTTTGTGATATGTGTTTAGCAGGGAATCGGGATTTTCCTTTGATATCAGAACAGGGTCGTTTATGTTAATTATGATGTCCATCTGGTTGCTGTTAAAGGAACTGTCAATTTTGTATGTAATGAAATCTTTTGAAAAATCATAATATCCGTCTGACCTGAGCATTCTTGTGATGCGTTCCCTTTCTTTCTGTAATATGTCAACGTCATAATTGTTACCGGGTTTTAACAGGGAATTTATACTGTCTCTGTGAATATCATATGATATTACTGAGTTGTCTGTTGCATAGAAGATATTCCTTATTTTATAAGGTTTTGAAACGGAGATGTCATAAAAGACCTTTGCCTTTTTTTTCCTGTATTCTATTTTTTTGCATACCCCGGAATTAAAATATCCTTTATTATTAAGGTATAACCTGAACTGCCGGATGGTTTTGTTTGTCAGGTTTGTGTCTAAAATAACCGGTGGCTCTCCGATAGTATCTTTCAGCCAGTTGTTGAATCTTGTTTCTTTTTTATTGCCAACCATGTTGTAAACGCCGAGGTGAAATTTTATCAGTCCCAGGATTTTTTTGTTGGGCTTTTGTTTTATATAGGCGCTCAGCTCTTCGTAGTCAATATCCCTGTTGTTGATATTTATGACATTTTTGGTAAGCAGATACTGATTTTCCTGTAACTTTTTTGAAGGATTGCACGACAGAAAAGGGAGTATCAGGATAAAAAGAAAAATTTTTATATATGATAAATAGCTTTTCAAGTTGTTTTATGTGTTTCTTATTGACAAACATATAATTTTTTAACGGGAAATAATATAGAATGACTAAATTTTTTAATTTTGTTTGAAATATTAACTTAAAAATTTGAATTATGAAAGAATTTTTTAAATTTATGTTTGCCTCAATGGTGGGGTTTTTACTGTCTTTATTCATCATGTCTTTTATTTTTATGATGATGATGATAGTGGCTGTTGCAGCATTCTCCAGCAAGGATATTGCAGGTGTTAAACCGAATTCTGTACTGCTTATTCAGCTAAAAGAGCCCATCTCTGAAAGGACTTCCAATAATCCGCTGGAAGACTTTGATGTTTTTAACATGAAAGCCAAAAGAAACCTGGGGCTGAATGACATTATTAAAGATATTGATAAAGCAAAGGATGATGATAATATTAAAGGAATTTACCTTGACCTTGTGCATATTCCTTCCGGTATAGCCACTATTGAAGAGGTGCGGAATGCTTTACTGAGATTTAAGGAATCAGGGAAATTCATTATAAGTTATAGCGACATATATACGCAGGGTGCATATTACCTTGCAAGTGTGTCGGACAAGATCTATATGAACCCTGAAGGATATTTCGATTTCAAAGGGCTTAATGCAAGCGCCATGTTTTTTAAAGGGACACTGGAAAAGCTGGATATAGAGCCGCAGATCATAAGAGGCAAAAACAATAAATTTAAAAGTGCTGTTGAGCCTTTTATCCTGGATGCAATGAGCGAAGCTAATAAAGAGCAGACGAAAAAATATGTAGTGTCAATATGGGATCATATCCTGAAAGGTATCTCTGAAACCAGGAAAATAGAATTTGCCAGGTTAAATGAACTGGCTGACAGTTTTAAAATACAGACTGCATCGGATGCATTGAAGTATAAACTTGTTGATGGCTTGCTGTATAAAGATGAGTTTTTATCCGTTCTGTGTGAAAAACTTAAAGAGAAGAAAAATTCGGATATTAATTATATCTCTTTAAATAAATATGATAAAGCTTCTTCCGTAAAGAAAAACACTTTCAGCAAAAATAAAATAGCTGTTATTTATGCAACAGGCGATATTGTTGAAGGAGAAGGGGATAACGGTAGTATCGGTTCTGTGACGCTTTCGGAAGCTATCAGGGATGTCCGCCTCGACACTTCTATCAAAGCTATTGTGCTGAGGGTTAATTCTCCCGGCGGCAGTGCCCTCGCATCCGAATGTATTTGGAGAGAAGTTATGCTGGCAGAAAAAGTGAAGCCTTTTGTTGTGTCAATGGGTGATGTTGCAGCTTCGGGCGGGTATTATATCTCATGTGCTGCCGACACTATTGTTGCAGAGCCTAATACAATTACAGGTTCTATTGGTGTCTTCGGCATACTGCCCAATATGAAAGGATTTTTCAATAACAAACTGGGCATAACCTTTGATAATGTCAAAACCAATGAATATTCTGATTTCGGCTCTGCTGTCAGGCCTTTGAAACCAGCGGAAATGAATATCCTGCAGAATGAAGTTGACAGGGTATATGATGTCTTTATGAAACATGTTTCCGATGGCAGGAATATGCCTGTTGCAAGCGTTGACAGCATCGGGCAGGGAAGGGTATGGAGTGGTGCTGATGCCAAAAATATAGGGTTGGTTGATATTTTAGGCGGAATTAATGTCGCTGTTGATGTTGCATCTAAAATGGCAAAGCTGAAGGATTATAAAGTTGTTGAGTATCCCAAACAGAAAGATCCGTTCACACAGATTGTGGAAGAGCTTTCAGGCGGCGTTAAAGTGAAATTTGTAAAAGAAGAACTTGGTGAAAATTATAAATATTACGAATATCTGAAATCTTTAAGCACCATGAAAGGTGTGCAGGCAAGAATGCCGTATTTGATAGAGGTTGAGTAGTCTTCTTGGCCGTAATTAGGGGCATTGAGCTTGTCGAAATGCCCGGTGCAAAGGCTCTATAAAATCTTGTTTTTTAAGGAATG
This sequence comes from uncultured Bacteroidales bacterium, assembly GCA_964606705.1. Lineage (GTDB taxonomy): Bacteria > Bacteroidota > Bacteroidia > Bacteroidales > CAZSJF01 > CAZSJF01. The sequence continues at coordinate 1,694 of CAZSJF010000212.1, read as the reverse complement.
ACCTCTGTTCCCGCGCGACTTCAGTCGCGTGGTGTAAAGGTAAAGAGCACTCGTCTGGAGATTTATTTGCCGCAGGTAAACGGGCGCGAACAAAGTTAAGATCAAATAAATACGTTTGGTGAAAATTTGGTGTTTTAGTGCTCCCGCCTGCCAAAGTACAGAGTACGGCGGGCAGGTTGGTGGCAAAAGAAAGTTTTTCGGAACGGACCTAACTATTAAATTTATTTTTCCTTCATCTCAATATAAATATCCTGATAGCCTTTTAGCCCTGCCGGAAGGAACGGTATTTTCTGTGAGACGTTGTTTATTTTGAAATCCTTTATTTCCGAACCGCTTCCTGAAACAGTGACATTTATTTTCATGTTTCTGTAACTTAATCCGGATAAAGTTATCTCTTCATAATTTTCAGGTACTGACGGCATAAAGTTGATTCCTGCCGGTGTGAAGTCAAGGCCGAACATCCCGTTTATCACCATTCTTATGAATGCGGTGGCCGACCATGTCTGGTGCCTGCATGATTTCCATTGTATATCGCATTGCCATCCTCCGTCAGGTTTGCCGTTAAGTATGTTGTATATTTCCATGAAGTTGCCGTTGCCTTTGTTAGTGTCAAGTGCAAGGTGGGCAAGGGTTTCCATTTCTTTTACAAATATGTCAGCATGGTTTTGTTTTACTGCGCCGTCAGCCCAGAAACCCATAGGCATAGGCCATACAATGTTGTTGTGCCTGCCCGGCATGCTGTCATTAAATCTTGGGAAATGAGGATAAACACAGGCAATCCCGTAAGGAGATTCAACAGTGTTATTTATCAGCCGCTGTAATTTAACGGAGTCATTTATATTGAAAAGCAGGGCGTATGCAATGCCTGCTGCTTCCTGCGAAGAGTCCACCTTGTCATTATTGAGTATGAGGTATGCATATTTTCCCGGATTTTCAATCCAGAAATATTTATTGATATTTTCTTTCAGTGCAGCAGCCTTTTCTTTATACCTGCTGATTTCTTTTTCAGATTTTCCCAGTTCTTGAGCCATTTCGGAAATGGAAAGATATGCCCCGTAATAAATAACATTTGTGCTGAAAGCTTTTATTTCTGTTGCACCCTTATTTCATGACAGATGCTGATTTTTTATTCGGGTCAAAAATCGGTTCCGGGTATCCTGCTATTCCGTCGCAGAGATGTGACGGACCTTTAAACAGTCCGTAAGCAGAATCATAGACCGTACTCTCAAGTCTGGCAAAAGTGTTTTGTGAGCATATATAAGCCTGTTCGAGAAATTCACTGTTGCCTGTCACTTTATAGTGATTCCATGCGCCTATCACCCATATTATCTTATCCCAATACTGATGGCCGATAGTATCCTTGTTGGTAGTAACACTCCACAAGGATTTTTCTGCAACCCCGGAGCGAAGCAGGCTCACGCCGTTCCAGCTGTTGATAGCAATGTCGCGTGTCCACTCGCCGCCATAGTCGGCACCGGCAGCCAGTATGCCGTTATGTGTGTTTGTGTCAACAGTCCATATTGCGAGGTCAAATGCCCTTGAAATAAGTTCGTTTGCCTCCCTGTTTTTTATGATTACTTTCTGTGAAAAAGATAATTGAAAGAATAATGTGAGAAAAAGTATAAAAAGAATTTTTTTCATTAGAGTTTATATCAAATAAGGTGTTTTATAAATATACATATTTTTAATTTGCT
>CAZSJF010000211.1:0-5403 GCA_964606705.1 uncultured Bacteroidales bacterium | reverse complement strand
TAAGGATTATAGGGCCTTCTTTGTCATGTTTCTTTATTTCTCTTATTTTTTTGTTAAGTGTTGTATCTGCCATGACCAGCTGGCCTTTAAGAACCTTTTGCTTAAGTTCGTCTATCTGTTTAAAAACATCTTTGTTCTTTTCAAGCAGTATTTTCCTGATGGGATCGCCGAAGTCACTTTTATGAAGTTCAGGGACAGGTTTGCCTTTTTCAATAGCTCCCTGGTACCAGAATATTTTATCTCCTTCCGTCAGAAGAATATTATAGGTTCTGTCAGCACGTATTTTAGGCTGATCTTTTGTATCTTTATTTTTCTCCGGCATGGTTATTTCCATAACTTTCGGCTTGCTGAAAGCTGTGGTAAGCATAAAAAAAGTGATAAGCAGACACATAAGGTCGACCATAGGCGTCATGTCTATATGTGTGGAATGCTTTTTAGGCCTTCGTTTACCTTTTTTCTTGCCGCTTTCCTCTTGGATTATTTCACCCATAAATAATTAAATTTTCTTTTTGATTTAAAATCTATTTAATATTTTAAAGTTTAGCTTCCTCTTTCATAAGAGTTGTTGTAAGGTTAAATTTGTTAACCTGATTATCCTGCAGAAGGTCCATAACTTTCTTTACCATTTTATAGCTGGCATTTCCATCGCCTTTAATTGCCACTTCCGCCTGAGAATTTTTCCGCCGCGAAGCATTTATCCAGTACCACAACTCAGATGCCCTTCCTTCTGCTGAATCTGAAGGCATACCTGTCTGCAGTTTTTCCCTTTCTTTCGGGTCATCAGTATTAAGCCATATGCGCATATTTTTGATAGGCATACCGAAAGATGCGGATTTGGAAAACCTGTCAAGCTCCTTTTCAGTAAAGGTAATATTGAACTGAATGCCCATCTCCTTCAGAATATCTTTTCTGAAGTGCTTTGATGAATCAGCTCCATTGTCAATATTAAAAAACACCCTGTCCACGCTGTCAACAAGTACAGTCATTATATTTTTTTCAGGGGACTGCTTTTCGGATATTGAAGTAGGGGTGTCAATGATTGCAGCTTCCTGCGGCCTGAAAGATGTTGTGAGCATAAAAAATGTCAGCAACAGCGAAAACAGGTCCACCATAGGTGTCATATCTATGTGCGGTGTTTTTACCGGTAATTTTATTTTTGGCATAACTTATTTTTTATTTTGTTTTAAAATAAGCTTATCTTTTTGTCTGTGAGGCAAATGTCTGAATAAGGCTGAATCCTGCTTCATCCATTTTATAAGTAAATGAGTCTATCCTGGTAGAAAAGGCATTATATAATATAATTGCCAATGTAGATCCAAGAATACCGAAAGCTGTATTGATAAGAGCTTCAGAAATACCTGTTGCAAGAGCAAGGGCATCGGGAGCACCGGCCTGAGCAAGTGCGGCAAAAGCCCTGATCATACCAATTACCGTACCAAGCAGCCCGAACAACACGCATATGGATGCAAGTGTGGAAAAGATAACCAGGTTCTTGGAAAGCATAGGTAATTCAAGAGCCGAAGCTTCTTCCCATTCTTTCTGCATAGAAAGCACTTTTTGTTCCTTATCCATGTTGACGTCCTGCTGAATATATCTGTACTTTGACAGACATGCCTTGACAATATTGGCAAGGGAGCCTCTCTGCTTATCGCAGGCTTCAGAAGCTTCTTCTATCTTATTCTCAGATAATAATGTCTGAATGGTTTTGACAAATATACTCAGTTTTGATTTTCCCCTTGCTTTGTTAAGCATCACTATCCTTTCTATTGAAAAAGTTATAATAATTATTATACATGCAATCAGGATAGGAACAACAAAAGGGCCTCCTTTATAAATCATTCCTAAAAAATTACCATCAAGAGGCTTGTTGGCGGGATCATTTCCTTGAAAGTTCACGGGATTTCCAAAAAAGAAAAAATAAACAGCTAATGCTATTCCATATGCTATCAAAATAGTACCTGAAGCAAATGTTGACTGCAAAACATCCATAAATGATTGTGATTTCTTTTTCATTTTCTATAAATTTTTAAGGTTTATAAATACGTTTTTGTTTTTTATTTTTTATGTGACAAATATAAATATATAATTGTATTTTAAAAAAATCTTTTTAGTTAATTTTTTTTAACGGTTTTTTATTGCAGGGTAAAAGTAACCGGCAGATTGAACTGAACACGCACTGCCCTGCCATTTTCTCTTCCGGGTTTCCATTTCGGCATACCTGCAATTACCCTTAAAGCTTCCGGGCCGCAACCGCCTCCGATATCATTTTTTAATTTCACACCAGTAATGCTCCCGTCTGTTTCAACTACAAATGTGACCCATACTTTTCCCTCTATTTCTGCATATCGTGCATCCGGAGGATATTTTATATTGTCCTGCAGGTATTTATACAAGGCATCCACTCCATTTGCAAAAACAGGCATTTCCTGAACCCAAACAGGAGGGGTTTCTGGCACATCATATTTTTCGATAACTGGAGGAGTTTCAGCATAAACGGTTGTATCAACAGGAGTATTAACGGCTCCTTCTCCCGTTGGAATATTGTCTACTGTCGCTTCATCCGGGTCGGTTGCCACAGCAGGCGGTGCAAATACAATTGTTTTTACAGGTGGTTTTGGCGGCGGTTGTATAGGCGGCTGTATAGGCTCGGGCTTATAAGGGCCTATAGTAACACCAACATTTACAGGGATATTGATTTTCCTGTCTTTATTCAGATAGCTGTTGACATAGAACATTGCAGTAAATATCACAATAGCCGCTGTTCCTGTCAATAAAGCGGCTAAAACACGCCTGTCGTATATCTGCCTCAGATAATAAGCGCCATATACCTTGTTCCTGTTTTCGAAAATTATTTCGTCAAGGCTACAATATTTTTTTTCTATTATCATAATGTTGTGATTTTAAGTTTAATAAATAATTGTCTGATAATAAGACGGGATTTCTTCCCGATTCCATAAAATATTATATTTTATTTTTCTTTTTTATGCTTCATTTTTTGCCTATGTCTGTCAAATCAGAAATAACTCAGTTTCAACCTGAAAATTTTTTAACTTGTTTCAACAAATATAACGGAATAAAACCCGTTTTGGAATAGGGAATAAGCCAACGGCAGGGGTTTTTACAGATACGGTATTAACTTATAGGTAAAAGGATTGGCAATGAACAATGGACAATGAACAATGGACAATGAACAATGAGCAATTATTAAATTTTCAGTTTATTGAGGATTAATACACATAACAGGTATCTGTGATGTATTGAATATTATCTGTTCATCATAAGAGCCCAGTATGAATTTTTTTAGCTGTGAATCAGGATTTGTCATTATCACTATCAGGTCTGCATTATTTGTAACGGCATAATTAATAACCTGTTCGGTAAAGTTTGAACCATCAGCTATTTTCTTTGTATAGCTGATCTTGTTTTTATCAAAGCTATCAGTAATAACCTCAACTGATGCATTAAGTTCATCTGAATTATTTAATTGAATAATGTCAATTTTAGAACCATATTGTTTTGCAATGGACAAAGCCCATTGTGTTTTGACTTGTGGTGATCCCCCTGTAGTTATAGGCAGTACAATGTTTTTATATCCACCGGGGAAAGGGCGTTTCTGTACAACAATTGTAGGTACGGCAGAGGCGGTAATAACTTTTAAAGCAAAACTACCTGTAATATTCTGAAGGCCCGCTTTACCAGAAGTGCCTAAAATAATAAGACTTGCATTTATGTTTTTTGCGACTTCCGGAATTTTATCAAAAATGGTTCCTTCTGTAAGGATAGTTTCGATTTCAATATTACTTTTGCTTTTAAATCCTGCTGCGACGGAGGCAAGTTTTTTCGCAATACCTGCTTTGTCTGTTTCATCTTTTGTTATTACATGCAGGATAACAACTTTATAATCGAAAGTCTCTGCCATTTTAACTGCATGGCTGATAGCACTATCACAAATTTCTGAAAAATCTGTCGGTACTAATATAATATTTTTATATCCCAGCTTCATCAGTAATTGGTTAACAGGTATTACCTTTAAATTCAAACTATTTATGGGCGCAAAGTTATAGTCTGTCTTAAGCGGAACATCAGCAGGGGTAGTCGGGCATTTTGCCTTTATATTTATGGTTTTATCATTAAGCACAATTGTTGCATTAGGATTTTTAGGGTCAATGGCTAAAACTTTTTCATAAAAATATCTTGAACTGCAATAGTCTTTGGTAACAAAATAATAATAAGCTAAATACCCAAAGGCTTCAGGGAGATCCTTGGAGTATTTTGCAGAATCTGCTTTTGCCTTACCTATAAACATTTCATAATATGGCTTAGCCCTTCCCTCTTTTGATGTGGTGTCAATATTTGCATTTGCTAAGGCACGCCACCGGTATGCAGGGACATAATCCGGACTTTTCGTATTTACATATCCGAAAGCAGAATCTGCCTTTAACCATTCCTTCATATTATAATATGTTTGCCCAAGTTTAAAATACTCTGTTGTGGATGCTTTTCCCATTGCGATTTTCTGTTCATACAGGGCGGCAGTTGAAGAATAATTTTTCAGCTTATTACATAATGTTATCAATTCTGTATACAAATCACAGTTTGAAGAGTCGAGTTTTAAGGCAAGTTTGTATTTTTCAATGGCAAGGGAATCATTCCCCTTTTTTGAAAGCAGTTTGGAATAATAAATATAATCTGAAGGGATAAGTTTTTCTTTTGTTGTGCTGTTCAGAAACTTTTCAATGTATGAAATCCCTTTATCATACTGCCCTGTTTCAAAATACGAATAAGCCAGCAGCCTGTTGAGCGAGTTGTAAGAATCCTTATCTATGCTGAATATTTCATTGATCTGATTTATTGCGTCATCATATTTTTTCACCATAAACAGAGCTGACGCATAACGCATTTTGGCATATAGATTATTATTTGAAAGCTCGAGATATTTTTTCAGATTATTCATGGCATCATCGTATTGCCCTAACATTCCATTTAATTCACCGAGTTCGCGGTAAGCCGGAGCAAACGAAGGATCGATATCCAGGGCTTCTTTGTAATATCCCGTAGCTTCCTTATATTTCTGTGCCCTCACCCATAGCTGACCCAGGCGAAGTTTTGCTTTCGGAGAAGCAGGATCCAGCTCTTGTGCTTTTTTATAATTTGATATTGCATTTGTACCATCATTAAGTATAAAAAGATATGCATCACCCATAAGCAGATATAAGTCGGAATTTTTTTTATTGATTTTTTCCGCCTTACGCAAAAGGGGAAAAACTATCGCCGTATCTTTTTGATCAGACTTTATGTATGCTTCAGCAATTTTCATAAATACCAGAATCTGTTTTTCAGGCGTTACCGTTGAGGTTTTATTTGTCCTGCTTGGCAATAGTGATTGTGCCTTATCAAAATTTT
>CAZSJF010000210.1:0-5429 GCA_964606705.1 uncultured Bacteroidales bacterium | reverse complement strand
ACAGTATATGTTGTCATTATTACAGGCGTTACAATTATTGAATCTTTCGTTTCCCCTGTATTCCATAAATAACTAGCTCCTCCTGTTGCTTTAAGTGTTGTATCTGCTCCTTCACATATTGTATTACTTCCATTTATAACTATAGTTGGCAATAAATTTACATTTACAACAACACTAGTATCATCAGTACAGCCATTCACATCTGTTACTATTACTGTATATGTTGTTGTTGCAACAGGATTAACTGTTATTGATGCAGTTGTAATATTATTATTCCACAGGTATGTTCCTCCTGCACCTGCGCCCGAAGCCATTAACGCTACATCATCTCCACTGCATACAGAAACATCTCCGCCTGCATCAGCGGTTGGTAAAAGACTCACTGTTATTTTTATTTCATCTGTATCTGAGCATAAGCCCATTGTTGCCGTCACTGTATATGTTGCAGGAATAACAGGCATTACAGTTATCGAATCATCAGTATCACCTGTGCTCCATATATAATTCATACCACCATCAGCAGTCAATGTCACTGAAGCACCTATACATAAGTTTGTATCATTATTAACAATAACTGTTAATCCAGGACAATCCGGATCAGGGACAAATCTCCACAGGTCATTGGAGAGCCCTATAGTACTGGTACCACCACCAAAGATCCATAGATTTCCGGCATTATCTTTCCATGAAACTGCTCCATGCCGGCTACCCGGGACATTAGTGGGGCTGGAAACTGTTTTTGCTCCATAATTACTGAACTGATTAAAAGAATTACTCCCGCTGACCCATGTCCACTCATTAGTGATATAATTATAACTCCACAAATCATTCTTATCATTACCATTCCACTCAGACCCCCCGAAAGTAAAGAAGTTATCACAATCACCCTGCCAGCAAGCCCTGTTTTCCCATCTTGCCGAAGGGACGTTGTTTACCGAAGGAACACATTGTGTTCCATAAACACCCGACTGATTGGTAAGGCTACTCCCATTCATCCATGTCCAGTTATTTGTGGCAATATTATATTTCCACATATCATTATAAGCAAGGCCATTGTCGCCTCCGCCAAACATCCACAGATTATTATCATCATCCTTCCATCGTGAATACATATTCCTTGCACCCGGATTATTTAAAGGATCAGGGATGCCCATAGTTCCATATGTTCCTGGAGAATTCGGGGCACTGTCTCCCTTCATCCAGGTCCATTCATTTGAATTAATATCGTATCTCCACAAGTCATTTTTTCTTTTTATAATAGGCCACATACTAAATCCGCCAAACAGCCACAGGCAATTATCCACTGTCCATGAACAACTCGTTTCAAATCGGCCATCAGGATTGTTTGTAGGGTCACTTACAGTGATTGAGCCATAAACAGCAGACTGATTACATAATTTAGGCCCTTTCATCCATGTCCATTCATTTGTTAAGGTATCATATCTCCAAAGGTCGGACAATTCACCTCCCATTCCTGTTTCATCATAACCGGAACCTCCAAAAAGCCAGAGATAACCGCTTGTATCAACCCATGTTGCAACACCATGTCCCCTTCCACCAGGATTGTTGGCTGCAGAAGGAACTCCCTGCGTTCCATAAGTACCCGGCTGATTAGCTACGCTGTCTCCTTTAACCCATGTCCATTCATTCGTATATACATTATATTTCCATAAAGCGTTAAGACCTCCGGCTACGTTAAAAGAACCGAACAACCATAGGTTGCCTTGCAAATCAGTCCATTCACAAGCTTCATACAATCCGGGAGGTGTATTATTGGGGTCAGGAACACCTTTTATTCCATATACGCCAGGAGGGTTTCCGAAATTATTTCCGTTCATCCATGTCCACTCGCCCTGCTGGGAAAATAGCTGTAATGAGATAAACTGTAGAAAAATAGTGATTTTAATAATGTTTTTCATACTATAAGCTGCAAGCCTGCCTGTCAGCCAAAGGCTGATAAATCGGCAGACAGGCTTCAAGCTAAAAATTGCAAGTTTCTAATTTTTTTCCTGCTTATTATTCTCAAATTCTCTTTCTTCCTTTTCCATTTCTTCAGGGTCTATCTGGTCTTTTACCCATTGGCCTTTTTTGTCAATAATAAAACCTTTATTGTCTTTATTGACTGCTGCATTGCCTTTGTAAAACATCACAGCGTTATCATATTCAAACGGTACTATAACTTCTCCTTTGTCATTTATAAATCCCCATTTCCCCTGTTTCACTGCAGCCAGTCCTTCGGAATAATTACGGGCATTTTCGTAATTTATTGGAATAACAACTTTACCCGTTTTGTCTATAAATCCGTATTTATTATTCACTGACACTCTTGCCAGCCCTTCACGGAAATCATCGGCAAAATCATACTGAAACGGTATTACCGTTTTTCCTGTTTTATCTATATATCCGCTCTTCTTATCCAGTGTCACTCTTGCCAGTCCTCCGTAAAATACAGAAGCATCATTGTACATAAGCGGTATCACCACTTTTCCCTGTTCATCAATAAATCCCCTTTTATTGTCTTTTACAACAAGAGCCATGCCTTCGTAATAATCACTACCGGCATCATATATGGCTTCAACTATTACTTTTCCTGTGGCTTTTTCTTTGTACCCACATTTTGCATTTGAGTAAAATTTAATTACTTCCTGTGAAAATGCCGTATTCATTATGAATACCATTAAAATCAAATTTATCTTTTTCATACACTCAGATTTTTTTTATTATTAATAATTTTATCGACGATTTCAATTTATGAAATTAGTAATATTATTCTAAATATCAAAAGTAAAAGAATTTTTATTTGAATTAACTAAAAAAAGTAATTTAGAATAAATATATTTGTAACAATATTTTTAACCATCGGATTATTTTTAAAATTGTGGTTATAAAAATTTAACTAATTATTTTGTTATGCTTTCATTAATTAAAAAATTTCTGGGCAATAAATCAGAAAGGGATATAAAAGTCCTTACTCCTTTTGCTGAAAAAATTTATGCAGCGTATGAAATTATCTCAAAGCTATCTAATAACGAATTAAGGGCAAAAACTATAGAGTTCAAGGATAAAATCAAAGCATATATTGAGCAGGAGGAAAAGGAAATAAAAGAACTGAGGGATAAAATAGAAGCTGATATAGATAATGCCATTGACATTAATGAAAAAGAAAAAATTTACAGCCGCATAGATGAACTTGATAAAAAGATAACAAAAAAAATAGAAGAGATATTAAATGAGCTGCTGCCCGAAGCTTTTTCAGTGATGAAGGAAACGGCTAAAAGATTCAAAGAGCATGATGTTGTGGAAGTCACTGCAACAGATATGGATAAAGACATGGCTGCCAAACGTGAAAGTATAGAGATCAAAGGGGACACTGCTTTATATCACAACAAGTGGATGGCAGGCGGCAACATGATAACATGGGATATGGTGCATTATAATGTGCAGCTTATCGGCGGCATTGTGCTTCATCAGGGAAAGATATCGGAAATGGCCACCGGTGAAGGAAAAACACTGGTTGCAACACTGCCGGTTTACCTTAACGCCCTTGCAGGTAAAGGAGTTCATATTGTTACGGTAAATGACTATCTGTCAAAACGTGACTCCGAGTGGATGGGAGTGCTGTTTGAATTTCACGGGCTTAAAGTTGACTGCATAGACAAGCATGAACCTAATTCCGAAGAAAGGAAAAATGCCTACCTGGCTGATATCACATACGGCACCAACAATGAATTCGGCTTCGATTATCTGCGTGATAATATGGCGCGGAACCCTGAAGAAATAGTGCAGAGAAAGCATAATTATGCAATCGTTGACGAAGTTGACTCCGTACTTATTGACGATGCACGTACGCCTCTGATAATTTCCGGGCCAACACCCAAAGGTGACAAGCAGGAATTTGATGAACTCAAACCCAAAGTGGAAAGGCTTTATAATGCCCAGAAAAACCTTGTAAATTCGATATTATCAGAAGCAAGGCCTTTGTTAAAAGACGATTCCATCCCTGAAAAAGAAAAAGAAGGTGCTATACTGCTGTTAAGGGCACACAGAGGACTGCCTAAAAATAAAGCTCTGATAAAACTTATAAGCGAACCGGGAATGAAGACCCTGCTGCAGAAGACCGAAAACTTTTACATGGCAGAGCAGAACAAGAACATGCATATCATTGATGATGAACTGTTTTTTGTTATTGATGAAAAACTCAATTCTATTGAACTTACCGAAAAAGGATATGAACTGATAAGTGCCAATGTTGATGATACAAACTTTTTTATTTTGCCTGACGTCGGCTCTGAAATAGCAGCTCTTGAAAAATCAAACCTTTCAGATACGGAAAAACTTACACAAAAAAACCAGATGCTGCAGGATTACACCATTAAATCCGAAAGGGTGCACACGGTTCACCAGCTTCTGAAAGCTTATACCCTGTTTGAAAAAGATATTGAATATGTAATTATTGACAATCATATCAAAATTGTTGATGAGCAGACAGGCCGTGTAATGGAAGGCCGCCGTTACTCCGACGGGCTTCATCAGGCTATTGAAGCCAAGGAAAATGTCAAGGTTGAAGCGGCCACACAGACTTATGCCACCATCACTCTGCAGAATTATTTCAGGATGTATCAGAAGCTTGCCGGTATGACAGGTACTGCTGAAACAGAAGCCGGTGAACTCTGGGATATATATAAATTAGAGGTAATTGTCATTCCGACAAACAGGCCTGTCGTAAGAAAAGATTTTGAGGACCTTGTTTATAAAACCAAGAGGGAAAAATACAATGCTGTCATAGATGAGATCGTAAACCTTGTCAACAAAGGCCGCCCTGTACTTGTAGGCACCACTTCCGTTGAAATATCAGAGCTGCTCAGCAAAATGCTTAAGATGAAAAAAAATTCCCCATAATGTTCTTAACGCCAAATTGCATAAGAGAGAAGCTGATATAGTTCTTGAAGCCGGTAGAGCCGGTACGGTTACTATTGCAACCAACATGGCAGGCCGTGGTACGGATATAAAACTCGGACCTGGAGTGAAAGAAGCAGGAGGCCTTGCTATTGTCGGCACAGAACGCCATGAATCCCGCCGTGTTGACAGGCAGCTGAGAGGACGTTCCGGACGTCAGGGCGACCCCGGCACTACACAGTTTTTTGTTTCCCTGGAAGACGACCTTATGAGATTATTCGGCTCTGACAGAATTGCCAGAATGATGGACAGGCTGGGTATCAAAGAAGGAGAAGTGATACAGCATTCCATGATAACAAAATCCATTGAACGTGCACAGAGAAAAGTTGAAGAAAATAATTTCGGTATACGTAAGCGTCTTCTGGAGTACGATGACGTGATGAATTCACAAAGAGAGGTCGTTTACAAAAAAAGGCGAAATGCTCTTTATGGCGACCGCCTTTCAATAGATACGGCAAATTCAATGCACGATC
>CAZSJF010000209.1:0-5430 GCA_964606705.1 uncultured Bacteroidales bacterium | reverse complement strand
TAAAAAACAAAGTTACAATTTTTACATCATTTGTCCTAAATTTTCTAATGCTGTCCATAAATATTTCACATGTAGTACCTGTATCAACAACATCTTCAACTATAATCACATGCCGCCTTTCAATATCCTTATTCAGTCCGATAACAGTTTCCACATTCTTTGAACTCTTAGTACCTGTATAAGAAGACAATTTAACAAAAGTAACCTCACAGTCTATGGTTATTTTTTTAATCAGGTCGGCAGCAAAAACAAAAGCTCCGTCAAGCACAACAATAAAAAAAGGAAACTTATTCTTATAATCTTTGTTGATTTTCTTTGCCAGTTTATCAATAGCTTTCCGGATCTTTTCAGAACTCACAGAAATCTCAAATTCCTTATCTTTCAGCTTTATTTTTTTCATATACCCTTAATATGATTAATTCATGAACTTTTTAATTTTGGGCTAAAGCCCTATGATATCTGTGTTTTCAATTACCCCGACCTTAAGGTAGGGGTAACTCAAACACCTTCAACATAAGGACTTTAGTCCAATTTGAGAATTAATCAGATCAACCCTGATAAAACAAAAATACGACATAACATTAAAAAATACTAAAATAAGTTTATTTTTGTATTTCTAAATTTAAAAATCATTTATGAAGCCATTGGTAAGTATAATCATGGGCAGTACATCAGACCTGCCTGTAATGGAAGAAGCCGCCAAATTACTTGATGAATTTGAAATACCCTTTGAGATAAATGCATTGTCAGCACACAGGACACCTGATAAAGTCGAAGAATTTGCAAAAAATGCACATAAAAAAGGTATAAAGGTCATCATTGCAGGCGCCGGCGGTGCCGCCCACCTGCCCGGAGTAATTGCATCGATGACTCCTCTGCCGGTCATAGGCGTTCCTATTAAGTCTTCCAATTCAATCGACGGGTGGGATTCTATATTGTCAATACTGCAGATGCCTGCAGGCATCCCTGTTGCAACAGTAGCTTTAAACGGTGCAAGGAACGCAGCCATACTGGCAGTTCAAATAATTGCCACAGGAGATAATAAACTCAACAGCAAAATGATTGAGTTCAAGAAAAAACTGAAAAGCAAGATCATCAAGGCCAATGAGGATCTGAAAAAAATAAATTACAAATTCAAAGTATAGGCAATATTGCCTGCTATATTTAAAAATCAATAAAATAAATTAATTAACTAAAAAATTTAAAATTATGTTTAAAGGACAACCTAAAGGACTGTTTGTTTTAGCTCTTGCCAATATGGGAGAGAGATTCGGTTATTACACCATGCTTGCAATATTTACATTGTATCTGCAGGCAAAATTCGGTTTTACCCCGACCAAAACCAGCTTGATCTACAGCACTTTCCTGGCATTTGTGTATTTCATGCCTTTACTGGGCGGTATAATTGCCGACAAATTATGGGGTTACGGAAAAACTGTCCTGATAGGGATAATAATAATGTTCTGTGGCTATTTCCTTCTTGCAACACCTTTTGAAAAAGAAAAAGGTTTTTTCATGATGATTGCTGCACTGGCTCTTATATGCCTCGGAACAGGCCTGTTTAAAGGCAATCTGCAGGCACTTGTCGGAAATCTTTATGATGATGCCAAATACAGTGGAAAAAGAGATGTCGCTTTCAGTATTTTCTATATGTTCATAAACATCGGAGCTTTTTTTGCACCCAATGCAGCTGAAACTGTAAGTAATTACATGCTGTCAAAAGATAATCTTAAATATGAAGCCAAAGTTCCAGACTTGGCTTTAAAATATCTGAATTATACAGTTATAGATTCAGCCCAATTCAACAATAACGCTATAATTAAAAATAAGCTTGATGTAAATAATGCTGAATTTTCAAAAGAAATTTCCAAGCTGAAAAAGAAAGAATCTGTTTTATATCTTTCGGAATATAACAAAATAGGCGCTGACCTTGAAAAAATCGGAAAAGAACAGCTTAACGAAAAATATACAGAACCAAAAAGTTTTGCACAGACATACATTACTTCATTAAGTAAGTCTTATCAATGGGGATTTGGTGTTGCCTGCTTCAGCTTAATCATTTCCATATTGATTTTCATCTGTTTCCGGAAAATGTACAAGCATGTTGATTTTACCGAAAAACAAAAAGCAAAGGACGCTTCAAAACATGCTGAGGTTGTCCAGCTTTCTCCTGAACAACTTAGAGAAAGAGTTATTGCTCTACTGCTTGTATTTTTCGTAGTCATATTTTTCTGGATGTCTTTCCACCAGAACGGGCTGTGTATGACATTCTTTGCACGCGATTACACCCTGCTGAAAATAGGCCCGTTCATGAGCCTGTTCATTAAATTATACCCGCTTATACTGTTTACAATGGGCTTTTACGGATTATTAACGCTTATTCAAAACCAGGAATTCAGAAAAAGAATTACAGGTACGATAATGATGCTCGTTGCAGCTGTACTGATATATATTTATTACAATAAATCTGCTTCATCAAGCAATATCACTCCTCCGATATTCCAGCAATTCAATCCGTTCTTTATAGTGATCCTCACTCCTATTTTTGTATGGTTTTTCTCATGGCTTAATAAAAAAGGCAAAGAGCCTTCTGCTCCGAAAAAAATAGGATACGGCATGCTCATTGCAGGTATCGGATTTATGGTTCTGATACTCGCATCTATAGGACAAAAATCACCCTCAGATTTAATGGGAACATCAGAAAATCTTGTTTCGCCCAACTGGCTTATCAGTACATATTTTATTTTAACAGTAGCTGAACTTTTCCTGAGCCCGATGGGAATATCCTTCGTTTCAAAAGTGGCTCCGCCTCAATATAAAGGACTGATGCAGGGCGGATGGTTTGCCGCAACAGCAATAGGAAATTATCTTGTCGGGATAATGGGATCATTCTGGGATAAACTGCCGTTATATATGTTCTGGGGTGTACTTGTCATCTGCTGCCTGTTATCAGCATTGTTTATTTTCTCAATTATCAAAAGGCTTGAAAAAGCAACCGAAGTTTAATTATCACATATATCTAAATATTAAAGCAGGGCAAATAATAAACCCTGCTTTTTTAATTTGCATAAAATGGTTTACCCATGGAAACATACGAAAAGATATAATGATTATTCAAGTCATTGCAAAAAGATATTCAATGAAAGAATACAGAAAATATCCGTTAATGCAGGTTTTTCGTGCCCCAACCGTGACGGGACAAAAGGAAATGGCGGTTGCATATACTGTGATAACAATACTTTCAATCCTTTTTACTGCTCTCCAGAAAAATCAGTAACACAGCAGCTGGATGAAGGCATAGCGTTCTTTTCAGAAAAATACAAAGCACAGAAATACCTTGCTTACTTTCAGGCATACACAAACACTTATGCCCCCCTCAGCAGGCTGAAAGAAATATATGAAGAAGCCCTCTCCCACGCTGATGTAATTGGCCTGGCCATATCCACACGCCCCGACTGCATTGATGAAGAGAAGCTGGATTATCTCGAAGAGCTGAATAAAAAATATTACATAGTTGTTGAATACGGCGTTGAATCATGCAATAACGACACGTTAAAAAAGATAAACCGCTGCCACAGCTTTGAGGATTCCGTAAAAGCAATAGAACTTACCGCTTCAAAAGGAATTCATACAGGCATACACATGATAGCAGGATTACCCGGTGAAACAAAAGACATGATCATAAACCATGCACGAACAATTTCCGCACTTCCCATTGAAACACTTAAAATTCACCAGCTGCAGATAATAAAAGGCACGAAGCTTTCGGAAATATATCTGAAAGATCCTGAATCTATAAAAGTATTCTCTGTTGATGAGTATATTGACCTTATGGTTGAATTTCTTGAAAACCTGAATCCCGCAATAGTTGTGGAGCGTTTCACAAGCGAATCGCCTGCCGAAAGTATAATTGCTCCCAAATGGGGCGGACTGAAAAATTTTGAAATTACTGCCAGGATTGAAAAAATGCTGGAAAGAAAAAATACATGGCAGAGAAAATATTGGACGTAGGTGTAAATCTCAAAAAAGTATTGGATAAAGAAAATTAATACCTTTTTTTGACAAATCAGACATTTAATAATATTATTTATATTTGTAATAAAAAATCACTATTATATATATGAAATCCGTCTATTATAAATAAACAAAAAAATAATAAACTATGAGAAAAATAATTTTACTCTTGACAGGACTTGCATTTTTGACATTCAAGAATCAGGCACAGACAGTAACTGATATTGACGGTAATGTATATAATACTGTTACCATTGGTGGTCAGATATGGATGCAGGAAAATTTGAATACTTTACGTTATCATAATGGCGATTCTATATTAAATATCACTAATACTTTAGAGTGGAGTACTACTGTTACAGGAGCTTATTGTAATTATAATAATGATACTGCCAATGCAAGCATATATGGCAGGCTTTATAACTGGTATGCTGTAAACAATAACAGTAATTTATGCCCGACTGGGTGGCATGTTCCTACTAATAATGAATTTGTAATATTAGAAAATTATGTAGGTGACATAGGGGCAGCATTAAGGTCTACTTCGGGTTGGAATAATAATAATGGAACTAATACTAGTGGTTTTAGTGGACTACCAGCTGGAGCTCGTCGTTATACGGGATCATTTTCTTATTTGGGAAATTATGCAGAGTGGTGGAGCTCCACACTAAATATTGACCAAGCATGGAGTATTTGTGTAGGTTCTTCTTTTGGATATATTAATCGTGTTGATGATCCATTACGTGAGGGTTTTTCCATACGCTGCATTAAAGATAATACAGCAGATATTAATGATATTTATAACATCAATGAATTGAAAATATATCCTAATCCTGCAATTGACAGATTGTTTATAGACTGCAATGAAAGAATGTATTTAAAAATGCAAATTTATAATGCTATTGGAGAACTTATTCTGCAAAGAGAATTGAATAATGGAATGAATAACATTGACGTTAGTTCACTGTCTAAAGGGGTTTATGTAATTAAGCTGACGGGCGATAATTGGACAGTGCAGCGTAAATTGATAAAGGAATGATATACTGGACATAACAGTGTGCTTGCTCCATACTTAAAAATTTCATACAACTTTGATATATTATCTGATTTTTGTATTTTTGTATAAACAAATATTGTCATGAACATTCAATCTGTCAAAATAGAGCTTTTGAAAATGATTATCAATACTGACAATCCTTCAGTATTAGAAAAGATTATGAAGATATTCAAAAATGAAAAGCAGGATTTATGGAACAACCTTTCCATAGAAGATAAAGAAGAAATTTTAACAGGCATTAATGAACTTGAAAAAGGCGAAAAATATAATTATAATGAAATTATAAACAAACATCGCAGATAGTCATGCAGGTTGTTTTATCTAAAAGAGCTAAAATTAAACTTGAGAACCTGCTTGTA
>CAZSJF010000208.1:0-5466 GCA_964606705.1 uncultured Bacteroidales bacterium | reverse complement strand
AAATAAAGATTATACAGATAAAAGCAGAAAACTGAAACTCAGATCTGTAAGGATTGAATACAGTACTATTCCTGACAATACTGTTAAAGTCACAGAAGATGATATTAAAAAATGTTATGAGGAAAACAAGCACAAATATAAACAGGAAGCCTCAAGGGATATTGAATATGTGATTTTTGAAATATCCCCGTCACAAAAAGACCTTGACGAGGCTAAAAAAGAAATTTATGATATTAAAGCAGGGCTTGATACAACAAATGATGTGGCAAATTTCGTGAATGCAAATTCGGATGAAAAATATGACAGCACTTATAAGAAAAAAGAAGACCTGCCTGCGAAGCTGGATTCAATTACTTTTCAGCCTGTCGGTACGGTCTTTGGCCCTTATATAGAAGAAATGACTTATCATCTTGCAAAACTGGGAGATGTTCAGGAAAGGCCTGATTCAGTCAGGGCAAAACATATACTTATTGCTTATCAGGGCAGGATTAAAAAAGAAATACAGAGGTCGAAGGAAGAGGCCAAGAGTATTGCCGACAGCATAGCTGCCATAGTAAAAAAGAATCCTGAAAAATACAATCAGTTTGCAGAACAATTAAATGACGATCCATTTTTCAAGGAAGACAGTGCTGACCTTGGCTTGTCATTATCTTTTTTTACACAGTCCAAACAGCCATGGACATGGATCGTTGATGGTAATATGTTTTATCCTTTTGATACATGCATTGTTGTTAAACCCAATGATGTTTTTGTTGTTGAGAGCAATATAGGTTATCATGTTATCAAAGTAACAGAAAGGACAAAACCTGTAAAAAAATATAGAGTCGGAATTATAAAACGTAAAATAGAACCAAGCAGTGAAACATACCACTATGTATATGCAAAGGTAAGTAAATTCGCAGGGCAGAATACAACTTATGGGAGTTTCCAGAAAGCAATCATTGACCAGGGATTAAACAAAAGAATAGCAGAGAACATCAAAGAGGCAGATAATGTCATCCCCGGTGTAGACCAGGCAAGGGAAATTATCAGATGGGCATTTGAAACGGAAACAAAAGTTAAAACTATCTCGAAAATCTTTGACACCGAATCCATGTTTATCGTTGCAGCCTTGAAGACCGTAAAGGAAAAAGGCATTGCCCCTCTGGAACAAATAAAAGATGAAATAAAAGACTATGCGGTAAGAGACAAGAAAGCCCAGATGCTGACGGATAAAATAAATAAATCTTTATCAGTTTCTAAAGATATTTATAAGTTGTCTTCAGAATTTAAGACTGCTGTTGATACAAGCGATTTTGTCACATTTGCATCAAACAATATGCTGGCTTATGGCCCTGAACCGGAAGTTGTAGGGACTCTGTTTGCTCTTGACAAGGGGAAAATTTCCAACCCTATAAAAGGCAGGTCAGGCATATTTGTAGCTGTTATTGATGACTTTATTGAACCTATGCCTACAGACTCATACTATTCTAAAATGCAGATGGCTAACTTTTTCAAGTCAATGGTCGGGTATAATAACTACATTCTCGAGGCATTGAAAGAGAATGCAAACATAAAGGATAACAGGCGTATTTATTACTAGTGTCATGTTAAATGTATGATGTCATATGTCATTTTACATCTGACATAACATCAGGTTGTTATAACATTTGCATTCTGTTTGCATCCTGCCTGATGAATATAAAGAGCAGGATGGTAAAAGCCCATAAAGAAGAGCCTCCGTAACTGAAAAATGGCAATGGTATTCCGATCACAGGAGCAAGCCCTGTTGTCATTCCTATGTTTATGAGAAAATGGAAAAATATAATTACTGCCACACCATAACCATATATCCTGCTGAAAGCTGATCGCTGCCTTTCAGCAAGAAAAACAAGCCTTATCATTAATCCCACGAAAAGAACAATAACTATAGAGCTTCCGAAAAATCCCCATTCCTCACCTATTGTACAGAAAATAAAATCCGTGCTTTGTTCAGGTACAAAATCATATTTGGTTTGTGTCCCTCTCAGGAAACCTTTTCCGAAAAATCCTCCCGAGCCTATTGCTATCTTGGATTGGTTAATATTATATCCTGCACCTTTTAAATCTATTTTCTTGCCGAACAGGACCTCTATCCTTTCTTTCTGGTGTTTTCCAAGGATATTTTCCATGGTATAGCCCACAGAGAAAACGAACCCTGAAGTCAGAATAAAAATAGTTATCAGGGTAATAATATTCTTTTTATTCCTTTTCACTATAAAATATAATAACAGAACTGTTGCAACAATAATACCGATAATTATTAATTTGTTTATTAATATTGTCAGGAAGAATAATATTATGGTTGAAAGGCCGATAATAAGTACATTTCCGGACATACCCTCTCTGTACAGGATTAATATGAAAGCGAAAAAAACCAAAGCAGAGCCTGTGTCATTCTGCAATAATATCAATACAGCCGGTATCCCTATTATAACAGCGGAAACTAATTTCGTTCGGAATTTCTTTATATTTATATTCAATGAGCTCAGGTATTTAGCTAGAACCAGATTTGTGGCAAACTTAGCAAATTCGCAAGGTTGAAATGCAAATCCCCCTATACTGAACCATGATTTGGATCCAGATATTTCTTTCCCTGCAAATAAAACTGCTATCAGCAACAATATGGTTGCTGCATAAATCAGAAATGAGAAAGCGCTGAAAACTTTCGTGTCAATAAAAAGGATTATCAGGGCTAATAAAATAGAGGCTCCTATCCATACAAGCTGTTTGCCGTAATTCTGTGAAATGTCAAATATGTTTTTGTGCTCATCACTATAGACAGCTGCATAGATATTTATCCATCCGATAAAAACAAGTGCCAGATAAATCAAAACTGTTGTCCAGTCAATATTAGAAAATATGTTCTTCTGTTCTCTCAATTTTTGTAAATTAAATTTCCGTTTATCATTCTTTCTTCAAGATCTTTTCTTTTTATAGTCCTGGTGATGTATTTTTCGATCATAAGGCTGGCTATCGGGCCTGCCCACGTTGCACCAAATCCTGCATTTTCAACAACAACGGATATGGCGATCCTGGGATTATCCATAGGGGCAAAAGCGATAAAGATAGAATGGTCTTTGCCATGAGGATTCTGCGCTGTGCCGGTCTTTGCGCAAACTATTATGCTATCCATCCTTGCAACCGTGCCGGTACCTGCTTCAACAACTTTACGCATGCCCTCAACAACCAGGTCAAAATATTGAGATTCAACTTTTGTATAGAATATGTGGTTGTATTTTTTATACAGGCTGTCTTTGCGGCCAATAGCTCTTACTATGTGAGGCGTGTAATAATATCCTCTGTTTGCGATAGTAGCGGAAAAATTTGCAAGCTGTAAGGGTGTTACTGCTATTTCTCCTTGTCCTATTGCCAGAGATATAATGGTTAAAGAATTCCATCTGCCCTCACCATAATATTTGTCAAAGTATTTGGAACTGGGAATAATTCCTTTAAGTTCAAAAGGCAGATCACTGTTAAAGATACTTCCGAAACCGAAACTTAATGCACAATCTTTCCAGTAATCATAACTTTCTTTTGTGGTTTTAAATGAGGATTTGTCTATAATATTTCTAAAAGCCTTGCAATAATAGGCATTACAGGAATTCTGTATAGAGCCTATAAAATTTAGCGGAGATGAATGATTATGGCAGCCCACTGATATCCTTTTAAAATGAAACCCTCCTTCACAGGAAAAAGTAGTATTGACGTTCAAAACACCTTCATGTAATCCTATTAATGCATTTAGAAGTTTAAATGTTGAACCGGGCGGATATTGTGCCATCAATGCCCTGTTAAATAAAGGCTTGACAGAATCTGCGTATAATTTTTTAAAATTTTCTGCTCTTATTCTTCCTACCAGCAGGTTGGGATCATAAGAAGGGTAGGAGATTATGACCAGAATTTCTCCTGTCGAAGGCTCGATTGCAACTATACTCCCCCTTTTATTCTGCATAAGCAGTTCCCCGTAAGCCTGTAATTCTGCGTCAGTGGTAGTGTATAGATTTTTTCCGGCTATAGCAATGGTGTCATATCTGCCGTCCAGATAACTTCCCTTTTCCTGATTGAATACATCAACCATTATAATTTTCTTTCCTCTTCTTCCCCGTAATACTTCTTCATAAGATCTTTCTATGCCGCTTATGCCTATGTAGTCACCTGATTTGTAATACTTGTTTTTATTGGTAATATTGTTGTCAACTTCTCCTATATATCCCAGCATATGAGCAGCTGTGGCAGAAGGGTATTTTCTCAGAGTTCGGGTTTGCACGTAAAATCCGGGAAATTCATAAAGTTTTTCCTGAAAATACCCGTATGTCTCTTTTGAAAGCTGTTTTTCAAAAATGGATGATTTATTCCTTGAGAACAAAACAGCCTTTTTAAACCTTTCCATGAATTGTTCCTTTGTGATGCCAAGGAGTTTACAAAATTCCAGTGTGTCAAAACTTTTAACTTCAACAGGAATAACCATCAGATCGTAAGATGCTTCATTATAAACAAGCAGTTTGCCGTAACGGTCCAATATAAGCCCGCGTGCCGGATATTCTATTATATGCCTTAATACATTGTTCTCGGAAGACAATTTCAGCTCAGTGTCTATTATCTGAAGGTAAAACAGCCTTAATATGAAAATTATGCCTACTATGATAAAAACTGCCCTTATAACATACGCCCTGGTTGAATAGACATTTTTCATCTGTCTTTTTTAAGTATCTGATTAAAACTGACTCACGATAATTTCAGGTGTCTGGATAGTGTTGCTTACATGCGATGCTTTGTCAACAATATAGGTCTTAATTAAAATTGTATCGTTCTGTAAGAATGGGCTGATGATATACCAGCTTAAGGCAACATCTATTTCCCCTCTGATATTTTTATCTTCCCCTTCTATTGTAATATCAGGGATCTTGTATTCAAAACCGTAATCGCTGAATACTATCTCATTAAACACCCCGTTCTCTTTTTTATAAAAACTTAAAAATAAATTATTCTTGTTATATGGTGCAGGCAAACTGTCCTCTGTAGCTATTCCGATGTCTCCGTCTCCGTCAGTGAAATAGATTTTTAAAGTGGCTGTTTCCTGATTATCAGTATTATAAGATTTAACGAAATCTAAATATTCAATGTATGGAATAACAGAATATTCCTCTTTCTTTTTGCAATTCAGCAAAAGCAGAAATATCACTGAGATTACACAATAATATTGTATTTTTGATATGTGCTTCATAATTGATGGTATAAAAATACAAAGTTTTATTCTCTTTTTAAAATGAAAAATGGTTTAAAAAAAAATATTTTTGAAATAAGTTCCGAAAAAGAGTTTAACGGCGTAGCTATTGAAATATTTCGCTACCAGTTGGAGAATAATATTATATATCGGGATTTCGTAAAATCTTATAATACTGATAATCAGGAAACAGCCACCAAAAAACCAAACACACCCAACAC
>CAZSJF010000207.1:4990-5471 GCA_964606705.1 uncultured Bacteroidales bacterium | reverse complement strand
TGTAACCGCTGCCGACCTAATGATAGAAAAAGTACTTTCATTTTAAAAATTTTATTTATTACATCCTATAAAAAGGACAATTCACAATGTCCGCAATGCAATTCGGTTAAATTTATCAGTTCAAATACACAATCAGGAATAGAATCAAATTTATTTTCACATAGCATTAAGATTTTGAGATTCTTTAAATTTTTCAGATAATCAGGCAAAGAACATAATTTATTATTATCCAGATTCAGTGTCTGTAATTTTTTTAATTCACATATCCCTGAAGGTATAACTGTAAGAAAATTCCCCGACAGATCCAGTTCCTGAAGGTTATATAATTTATTTATTTCAGGACTGATTGTCTTCAGATTCTGTTTACTTAAATCCAATCTATGAACTTTTCCAGGCCGTTTTAAAGCTTCCTGAATAGAATTATAAACCTTTTCTTTTTGGAGCTTCTCTATTGACAATAAATCCAAACACACCCAACACA
>CAZSJF010000207.1:0-4980 GCA_964606705.1 uncultured Bacteroidales bacterium | reverse complement strand
GATATAAATATCAGCAAAAGGATTGTATTAAGTTTATTCAATTTTAAAGGATTAAGTGATACAATAAAAAAATTCATATTACTGCTTAATGAATTTTTCTGTCAAAATTTTATTATTGTTACCTATGATAAGATAGTATAGTCCATTATTTAGATTATTAATATTTAAATAATTTCTTGTATTCTTTGTAAATGACGAATGGACTATTTGCCCGTTTACATCATAAATCCTGATATAACTGCCATTCATATCATAAGGGATGGTAAGCGATAATGATTGACTTGCCGGATTAGGAAATATTGATATTTTATTTTGTACTGTCAATTCTGATAATCCCGTGTAGATACTTGCAGAATAAGTATAGTTGGCTTTATCGCTTTCTCCTAGTGCCGAATCAATATTCATAGCCACCATAACGAGTTTATCATAGGAATTTCCCAAATCATCAGCAATATATTTCACATAGCTCACCGAATCCGGTGTAACTATATCAACTCCGACAACTTCATCATTTGCTGTATTAAGTTTTACAAAAGCGAGCCTGTACTTTGATGTTTCATCGCCTTTGAATTCTATATAAACAGGATTAGATACTGCTGAAGAGAACGTAATATAATCCGTCCCATAAGGAGACAAAGAACCGGATTCTGTGCCTGTAGGAATTTCTGTATAATTGGCTATTGTATAAGCATCATCAAAATTATAATGTGCATAGTAATATTTCCCTCCTTCAAATAAAGGATCGTCAATATAATTGGCGATGCTCCATTGAATAAAAGCATCATCGAAACGTTCCGTATAGCCTAAATATTCCAGTGTGCTGTCAATGCCTGCAATGCCGTTAAACTGGTTATTTATAAGTGCGGATATATAGTTCCAGTTGCCGAAATGTTCAAACATATACAGCATAAAAAGCCTTACCTTATTATAGTCTATGCTAATCGAAAAATAAATCAAAGGATTATCAGGTTCAACAGAGGCAAAAGACCAGTAGTTAACATCAGGTTCAAAAAGATCTTCTGTTAGATAAATTTCGGCAAAGGTTGAAAATTGCTCATCTATCCATGCATCTTCCCAGAAAGTTACGGGATTTTCGATTGGTTCAGGCGAATGGTCTCTGCCCCAGTGCAGAAGATGTCCGAGTTCATGAGACACGATATCATTGGCTGCATAGAAATCACCTGCTTTTAAATAAATAATTTCATGTTGTGAGCTATGGCGTTCCCATCGTATAGACAAAAGAGTCTGGCATCTGTTGTCCAGGGTCAAAATATCCGCTCCAGTTTTCTTCGTTTATAGCCAGGATATAAACCCTGGGGTCATTATCCAGTTCGTCAGGCATAGGCCCGTATTTTGATGTGAGATTAGGATAAAAAACACTATCAAATAAATCAGCAAATCCGTCAATTGAGTTTTGTGATGGCTGTGTTGCATCAATCTCTACAAAGACATAGCAATAATCACTAACTTTTTTACAAACTGCCTGTATCTGACGTTGAGGTGTACCTGTCAAAGGAGGCCAGTCTATATAAGTAACAGACCAGAATGTCAAGGTGTCGCCTTCATTGACCTGTGCAGACACCTGATAACATAAGAATATGAAGAAAAATGTTAATTTACGAAATAATGGAATTTTCATTATTTGATATATCATATTGAAAATAAAAAAACCTGATGAATATCATCAGGTTTTAAAAATAGACAAAAAAAGTTATTTTACAAAATGTCTATACTTATATTTTTTATTATGCTTTTATCTCTGCAACTAGTTTTTGTAATGTTGCTTTTGCATCGCCATAAAGCATTTCAGTATTGTCCTTATAGAAAAGAGGATTTTCAACCCCTGCATAACCAACAGCCATTGAACGTTTCATAACTATAACTTTTCCGGCTTTCCATACTTCAATTACAGGCATTCCATAAATAGGACTTGATGGATCATCTTGCGCGCCCGGACTAACAGTATCATTAGCTCCAATTACTAATACTAAATCTGTTTCAGGCATATCAGGATTGATTTCATCCATCTCTAATACAATATCATAAGGAACATTTGCTTCGGCTAAAAGAACATTCATATGGCCAGGAAGGCGCCCTGCAACAGGGTGGATACCAAATCTTACAGTTTTGCCTTTTTTACGAAGCTTTTCAACTAATTCATAAACAGGATATTGTGCTTTTGCAACAGCCATTCCATAACCCGGTACAATAGCAATTGATTCAGCTTCATTTATTAATTGCGCTGCTTCTTCATGAGTAATGGATGTAACTTTACCTTCTATTTTGGTGCCGGTCTTAACTTCTAATCCAAAGCCACCTGAGATAACAGAGAAAAATGATCTATTCATGGCTTTACACATAATTATTGAAAGTATAGCACCCGAACTGCCAACTAAAGCACCGGTAATAATTAATAAATCATTTTCCAGCATGAACCCAAGCGCTGATGCCGTCCATCCTGATGTTGAATTTAACATTGATATTACAACAGGCATATCAGCACCTCCGATAGCCATAACCATCATAACACCAAAGAATAATGCTATGGTAGTAATAATAATAAGATATGTCATTCCTTCTGTTTCAGGTTTCCCAACGAAGAGAACGCCCATAACTATTGCCGTTACTAAAAGAACAACATTTAAAATGTCTTTACCTTTGAAAATCAATGGCTTGCTTCCGATATTTTCTGTTAGTTTTCCCCACGCAATTATTGAACCGGTTAAGGTAATGCCCCCGATAAATATACCTACAAATATTTCCACAAGATGTATTCCCCTTTCAGCACTCGGAAGATCAAATGTTTTCGGATCAATATATGAACTGAAACCAACTAATACTGCCGCTAAACCGACAAAACTATGAAGCAATGCTATAAGTTGCGGCATTGCTGTCATTTCTACCTTTCGGGCTACAATTACTCCAATAGTAGATGCAATAACCATGGCAATAATGATATAAATGTATCCGTTTATTTTGTCTCCGAAAAGAGTGGAAATTACTGCTATTGCCATACCAATAATACCATAAATAACTCCTTTCTTGGATGTTTCCTGAGATGAAAGCCCTGATAAGCTTAAAATAAATAATATAGAAGCAAAAATATATGCTGCTATCTGAATATTTAATGTAATCATAATAATTATTTTTTAAACATGTTTAACATTCTGTATGAAACAACAAATCCCCCAACAATGTTTATTGTGGCAACTAAAATAGCAACAAATGCCATAATAGTTCTTGGATCTGTTATGTCGTCTTGTATTTGTAATAACCCGCCAATGATAATGATGCCACTAATCGCGTTAGTAACTGACATCAAAGGAGTATGTAATGCATGCGTTACATTCCATATAACATTCCAGCCAACAAAAATTGCAAGAACAAATGCGGTTATGTGAGGCATAAATGATTTAGGAGCAACATCACCTAGAAGAAATAACAATAATCCAATTACTGCAAGAGCAATAGCATTTGATATTACGGCTTTTCTGACTTTCTTTGCTTTTGATTTTGCTTCTTCTTCGGCTGTAGGTTTTGCAGTTTCAGTTGTTTTAGGTTGTGCACTAACTGCAAGTGGTGCCGGAGGCCAGTTAATATTGCCTTCATATGTTACCATTGCACGTTTAACGATATCATCATTCATGTCAATTTTGAAGTTGTTGCCTCCACCCATGTCATCAAGTAAATGACATAAGTTATTACCATAAAGGAAACTGGCCTGTGAAGGTAAAGTGTCAACTTTGCCAACAATAATAACTCCATTGTCAGTAGTGATAACCTCATCTTTTTTAGTAAACACACAATTACCTCCTGTTTGTGCGGCAAGGTCAACTATAACTGAACCCTGTTTCATGGCTTTTACATGATAGTCAAGAATAAGTTTTGGAGCTTCTTTTCCCGGTATCTGAGCAGTTGTAATTATGATATCAACTTCTTCAGCTTGTTTAAGGAAAAGTTGCATTTCTGCATCTATAAATGCCTGACTCATTTGCTTGCTATATCCCGATGCTGTTGAGCCATCTTCATCAATTTCAACAGTAATAAACTGTGCGCCCATAGATTGAATCTGTTCGCCAGTTTCTTTACGTGTATCAAAAGCTCTGACAATAGCTCCGAGTGATTTGGCTGTTCCGATAGCCGCCAAACCTGCTACTCCGGCTCCTATTACAAGCACCTTCGCCGGTTCAACTTTGCCCGCAGCTGTAATTTGGCCATTTAAAAAACGACCAAAATAATTTGCCGCTTCAACAACAGCCCTGTATCCTGCAATATTTGCCATAGATGATAAAACATCCATTTTCTGAGCTCTTGAAATACGAGGTATCGCATCCATAGCTATTGAATTTACTCCTGCCTCAGCAAGCTTTTTTAGCAATTGCTGGTTTTGTGCAGGATAAAGATAACTTAATACAAGCGTACCTTTCTTAATCAATTCTACTTCTGATTCTGTTGGTGGCTGTACCTTCAATATAATATCTGATTGAGAATACAAATCCTTTGCTGTTTCTACTAATTCAGCACCAGCGGCTAAATATTCATCATCCGATATTTTCGCTTTTAAACCACAGCCTTTTTCAAACAGAACCTGAAAGCCCTGCTTGTTCAAACGAATGACTGTTTTTTTTGTCGCAGCTACTCTGAATTCATTTTGCTGCAACTCCTTGGGAACACCTACTCTCATTTTTTTATATTTGGTTTAGTTAATTAATGGGGGTAAAATTAAAAAAAATATGCCACTTATAACCATATATATATTTTTTTAATGTATTTATTTAAAAATTAAGTAATTCACTTAATTTTATTTATTTATTCTAGATATGATTCTGCAATATTTTTTATAAATTTGTATCTTGAAGGTTTCATTTTATGAAAAGTTACTTTTTGATTGTTCTGCTTTCCTTAGGGATTATCTTTATTTCCTGTAAAAAAGATAATCCCTAAGGAAAGCAGAACAACAACCCCAAACACACCCAACAC
>CAZSJF010000206.1:0-5481 GCA_964606705.1 uncultured Bacteroidales bacterium | reverse complement strand
TTATCCGGCAGTCTTATAGACTCTTTTGCACTGCTTCTCCCTGTATCTCTTCAGCGCAAAAAGGGCATTTTTTCATAAAAATACATACTTGTATAAAATAACTTAGACGAGGTTCGTTAGTTTTATTATTTCGGAAAATTGTAGCTTCCCAGCAAGCAGATTTTGAATATGCCCTTCTAGTTCTCTTGCAGATGGACAGTTATCGATACTAATCTGTGCTTGAAAGTCCGCCCTTTTACCAATTTGAATTAATTTATGGTTCAATTTCTTAATTATATATTCACGCATAGTCGCCTTGGTATGTTGAAACTTCAGATACCTATAGAGTTGGTAGAATTCTAATAACCGATCAGACGAAAGACTCCTCGCAGGCCATCCAAGCTTCTTAGTAATCTTCAAAACAAAAACTTCCAATTGCTCTCGATATAAAGAGAAATCATAACCTAAATGCTGTTTTTGAGCCTCAAGATCCTTCAAGTAGAACTTAGGAATAGTTTCCTTGCTCGCCCAATTAAGTTGTGAAATAATTTTTTTCAAATATTTTTCACCGCCTAATCTTCTTGGATATTTCAAAACAAACATATCTCCCCTAGGTAAACAAATGAATTTTTTTATTTTACGATTTTCTTCATCATGCAAGGCGAATTTTTTATACTTTAGTTCATCATTAATAAATTTCTGTGGAAGAAATTGCCAATAGAAACCAAGGACGCTATGGATATTTGAGTTGGATACTTGGACTAGTCTAAATCCATCGATTTTGGTCTTTTTTTCATCAGTATAAACGTATACAACCTCATAAAAAACCTTTCCAAAGTATGTTAAAATATGCGTACATTCTTCAACGAAATCACTAATGGCTTCGGTTAAATAATATGGCTGACCATGATGCGTTGGAAAACTAGTGCAAAGCATGCCCTCAACAGCTGAAGATTCGGGCTCGATCTTGCATTTGAATTTATACCTATCTGGGCACCAACCTATAGGCATAATTCCAAGATGCAAATCCTCGGTAAGCATATGAGAATATAGAGAGGTAGAGATTTCGTCGGGCTTGTTTTTTTCAACATAATAACGGATAGATTTTTGACTATCCGGCATGTCGTCGTTATTTCTTCGTTTCGCCATTATCTATCTCTTTGGTTTTTGTTTCTTCTTCTAAAATATCTTTACCTAACTCAGAATAATCTTTAAACTCTATTCCTGAAGCCTCCGGTTGTTTCAATAAATATACTATGATAAATATATCTGCCGCGGAAATATGCCTTTCGTATCTGCCTCTATATAATGCCCTGATAAAAGCGCTATCATGCTTAATTACGTGATTGTCCCATGAACCACGAGAAGAGCCGAACATATCATCAATAATATTCATTTCTATTAACTTGTGCCTAAGCGTAGTTTCCCAGTTAGTCCGAAGATAATCTCGCGGGAAAATCCGAAACTTGCTTTTTCTATATTCCTGCAAACCGACAAACTTCTTAATCAATTTATTTCTATCTTGGTCATTTTTAAGATACCCATCCCAAATCTTAACGCATAAGTCCCATATATCTTTAATGCCATACAATTCAGAATATACCTTTGCATAACCACTTAAACTTAAGATGTCGATCAATGGCTCAGATGCGATCGAAATCAAAACTTCAACATCGCGATCTTTTAAATCGTTTCTTAGATTTTCAAAGGCCATTATTGCTCCAAAAAATACCAATGGAAATTATTCTTTAAACTTTTCTACTATTTTTTATAAAAATTCATAGTATGTTTAATTAAAGACAGTATTTTAAGTAAGACCAAAAAAATCTGGTCTATTCTTTTGTTTCTTAAGTAAAGATAATGTTGGCAGGCATTTTGCTTGTATTTCTATTAACTTATCGCGACTATCTGTGATGTTTTTTCTTATTGCCTCCCAATTCACCTTAGGACATGGTATATCATTAATAACTAATTTATCTTTGCTAAAAGAATTAATTGTAGTTTCTAAATGTGGCAGGTTTGCTTGCATTTTACTGCACGATTCGAGCCCACGCTTCGAAAGCATTGTTGCAAAGAGGAATGCTTTTTTCTGAATAAACTCATCGCTTGCCTTAATAAAATATGAATTAAGCGATCCGATAAGCTCATCGACTGATTCCTTGGCAACTTCAATATAACGAATAATAATCAATTGTTGCAGATACCAATTAGGGCTTACGGTGTCACCTTCGATGGCTTTTTCTATACGTAATCTCTCTTTAATATATTCGAGTCTTGGTAATAAGACTGGTGGAAACTTGTTATCATAAATGTTTATTTTACTAAGCCAATCGACGTTATTAATATTCTTAATGATTGTTTGAGGTGCTACTTCACGAGCAAATCTATAGAATCCTAGTGGAGCAGACATAAAACAAACGCTCCATACTTCTAGCAAAGACAGCTGAGAATCGTCATAATCTTCTTTATCTACAGGAATAGACAAAAAATACTTTTGCAATATGTCGTTAAATTTTTTCAGCATGGCTACGCATCTTTTCATTTCTAAATCATAGCCCATTTGTTCAAAATACTTATCTAACGCGTTTAAATAATCACACGCTAATTCCAGACTATCTTCTTCGATCATCTTCTCTAATGCATATGACAGCAATTCCCATATCTTATCTTCAAACCAATATGTATTCGGTACCATTTCTGGCTGCATCCATGAATGTGTTTGCAAAGCTAATAATATAGCCGATGGGTCTGTAAGAAATGTATTTTTGTAAACCGGAACAAGATTAAACCATCGACTATTTGAAGGAATTTGAGCTTTTTCTGTCTCATAGAATTGCAGCGTGTATATCACCTTTATAAGTACGGGCAACAGGGACGTTTCCTGAAGGTGTTTCTCTTTGACACAAATTTCAACAAGAACCTTTAAAGTTCTAAGTTTTTGTGCTGTCGTTTTTTGATAATGTGCTTGAAAATTATTGTCGAGATATCTAAAGCCTTTAATTGTCGATAGTTTTATATATTTACGTATATCGTGAAATAAAACGTCGCCGAAGCTTGCGGGATCAAAAAAGAAAAATGCACGTATTCCAAGCAAAGAAAAGCAGAATATTCCATAACACCCTAAGAGCAAAACAAATAAACTGAGCGACTTCCCGGGCTCTCCAAAAAATACTTTGCATCCAATCAAATATACAGATAAAACTGTTGATATCGACAATATACGTATATAGAAATTCCCAACCCTCTCTTTCAGCAATAGACTTCTGATATTGTCTGGAAACTTTGCATAGGTTGAAATCACAACGCTAATAGCTGTAAAATACAATCCTAGGAAGACTCCTGCTACAGATGCAACTACGGAGAATAATGCTACAAATGATGTTTTTTCGGGATTAATTTTTGAAATTAATGCTAGGATTGAGGAGTTTTTGGAAAACCAGTAATCTCTAATGAAAATTAGTAACTTATCTATACAACTGAATAATAAAATGATCAATATTGACAGGAAGACTGACCCAATAATAGATCGAGACAGGCTTTTGGCAATATTGACATCCTCTTCTACATGCTCTTTTTGTTCTTTAGCGTTGAAGAAGAACCTGTTTATATAAAATAGTGCTAAATTCGTATAATGCCGAATAGCCCAGTACCATCTTTTTCTAGAAAGCTTAAACCAAGTAAACATTTGTCTCCATATTTATTTCTCTATAGAGCTTTTTATTAGAAATTTCTACATGCATCTAAATCTACTTCTATTGGCCTATTGCCGCCCTCAACATTGTTTCCATGATCACGCAACCCTTTGATTCTTTTTACCTCTGCCAGAATGCCCTTGGCTGGATCTTGTTGAGCAATATTTTTAATATCCAATGACGGATATATTATCATCGCAAACCAACCATCAAGAGGGATTAAATACTTTAGCTTAGCCTGTTCGGATGGCTGCAGCGATTTAAAGTAATTATGGTGTTCTGTGTTAATGGGATCTCTAGGGTCAATAATCAATTTCGCATTTATCAATTTCTCAAAATAAATAATGCGCCATTCTGATTCTGCATAAAAATCATAGTTTAAAGTGTTCGAACTATTCATCGGTTTAAAAAAGTTAAGCATCTTTTTGTCTTGTAATTCTATGGCACATTTTTTCAGGAACTTGTCCTTATTTAAATTTGCATTAAAACCATAATAAGCCATCGGTCGCCCATATCTTGTAAAGATAAAAGGCCTTTTGACTCCCACCCCTAAACGCCCATAACGTATGGCATGTTTGCGCGATTCTGACAATTTTAACTCAGTAAAACATGTTTTCGGAATAATTGGAATAGGGGCAGATATTTCATCAAAAACCAATGGATTTTCAGCTTCTTCTGTCATCCAGAGCCCATATTTCAAAATATTATAGAGCCTATTTATGTACAGATCGTTAATGGTAACGTTATTCTTTGTTTTAGACTTATCTGTAGTAGCCCAGTCTTTATCATGTGCAATATCAATATCTTTGCCTGTCCAATGTATTAAAAAATCAGAATGTACTGCATAATCGTAGTTCATTTTTATTTCCTCAGCAAAGCAGGTTTTTTACTTACGTACGGTTCCCTGCGCTCAATTCTCGTAACTCATTATATCTTAAGCACTAAACGTTATTATATGCATCATCTAAAGAGTGCACAATCAGTCTGTGATACTGCAACCAACGGTCGGCCAAACGTATGAATGCACAATCTAGTTAGCTTAATTATTAAATAAATTCGGTATATTTCCTATAACACTCCATTCAAAAGCAAGTACACAGATAAAATTAGCAATCGAAGTAATCAAGGTTAAGGGTGTTGTGAGCGGCCATAAGAATTTTTTTGGCATAGAGCTGTATATGTGTTGGTGTGCAAGGATTTACGTTGAGCGAATGCAGGAACTGACCGACCAAACGCCCAGCCGATTAATAAGGACATCCTCATGTGATGCTGGGCTTAAGGGAGGGAATTCCTGCAAATGAGCGAAACGTAAACCGTAGCACACGGCAAAAAAATTCAGGCCGCGAACAATACCTTTAACCTGGATACGAAAAGAATACAAACTAGTAACTTGGTTTACAACTTCTTGTCTCGCTACTTAGCTATAAAAAATTTTGCTACTACTTTATGCTTTGTGATTCTCTGTATACTTGCATGCAACTAGATATATCGGATATAATATCCAAACAACAAAACCGAAATAAAAAGCTACCTTAGATATATACATAGGCATCCAGCATCCTGCCTTTGGGTTAAGCATCTCCTCGCTCGTAATATTTGTTGGATACGTTAAATGATAGGAAATAAAAGAAATGATAATGATTAGAAGACCCGTAAAGAAGAAAAACAAAAGTTGTTTCATAAGCACCTTTGCTATGAGCACTAATTTGTCATAAAATTTACGCGGCTAGTTTTTAACTAGCCGCGTAAAATCAAACTTATACCTTCAGACTTAAGGCTATCTTGTGCTGGATGGAATCGACTTTGACGA
>CAZSJF010000205.1:2039-5530 GCA_964606705.1 uncultured Bacteroidales bacterium | reverse complement strand
TGTGTTGGGTGTGTTTGGTTGTGTTTTGCAGTGAAGTTTGAGATAACCAAAAATTTTATGATTATGAAGACAAAAAAGATATTTAGCGTTGTCAGTTGTTTGATAATAACCATTTTCATTTTTTCTTTTTCCGTTGATATTCTGGCACAGGAGAACACTCATAAATGTTGTAATAAATCTTGTAATAACAAACCGAATACTCTTACGGAAAAAGAAATAAAGCAGGGATGGCAGCTTCTCTTTGACGGCAAGACGACAAAAGGATGGCGTGGTGCGTACATAGATTCTTTTCCTGCAATAGGGTGGAAAGTTGAAGATGGCATGCTTATTGTTGAGAAATCAGGAGGGGGAGAAGCGGCACATGGCGGGGATATAATTACGGAAAAGCAATATTCAAACTTTGAATTTTCAGTAGAATTTAAAATGACAGATACAGCCAACAGCGGGATTAAATATTTTGTGCTTGAGCTGGAACCGAGAAGCCCGGGCTCTGCAAGAGGGCTGGAATATCAGTTTCTTGATGATGCAAGATACCCGACTATTGACTCAAATAAAACTTTAGGTTCTTTATATGACCTTATTCCTGCAAGTAAGGATAAGATCGTAAAACCTTTGGGTGAATTCAATGAAGCAAGAATAATTGTCGACGGAAAGCATGTAGAACACTGGCTGAACGGCAAAAAAGTTTTGGAATTTGAACGCGGCAGCGATGATTTCAGGGACCGTGTTGCTAAAAGTAAATTCAAAAAAATACAAGGTTTCGGCGAATATCCTGAAGGGCACATTCTTCTGCAGGACCACGGGTATCAGGTCTTTTTTCGTAATATTAAAATAAGAGAGTTAAACTCTTCATCAAAGTAATATTGAAACAAATGAATAATGAATATCGAACACGGAATGCCAAATAACGATCCACATTTTGAAGAAATAGAAAATCTTTTCAAACTTGATTTTCCGGAATCTTATAAAGAATACATGATTAATAATGATTGCGGTTATGAAATTAATGGTGATGGAGTTTCTGTGCTTTTATATTCTATAAGAGATGTGCTTGAATTTCATACTGATGAAGGTTATTCATACGTAAAAGACATGCCTAAAATGATATTTTTTAGTGGCGATTTAGGGGATGATGATTTTTATTTTGACCCTGAAAATTATTTAGGAAAAGGGAACTGGGCTGTTTTCAGAGTTGGTCGCGGCGAATTAAATTTTGAATATTCAATGTTCGTTGCAGATTCATTTTCTGATATGATTAATAAAGTAAAAGATGGTAATGATTTGTATCATGGTGGAAAATTTCTGAAAGACGAACAAATATATAGTGATAAAATCACATTTCTGAATAATTTAAAAAAATCAATACAATAAAAAATCATGAAAAATACAAGACGGGATTTTATAAAGAAAGTGGCGCTGGGAACAGCCGGAATTGCTGTAGGGAAAATGGTAATGGGTATGGATGCTAAATCTTACAATAAGATTTTGGGCTCTAATGACCGTGTAAGGGTAGGCATCGTAGGCTTCTCTGAACGCGGAAGAGATGCGCTTTTTCCTGCATTCATCAAAATTGCTGATGAGATGAATTTTGAATTTGCTGCTCTGTCAGATATATGGAGTTTAAGAAGAGAAGAAGGACTGGCTTTTATAAAAGAAAAATCCGGTAAAGACATAAAAGCCTGCCGTAATAATGATGAGCTCTACAGCATGAAAGACATAGATGCTGTGATTATAAGTACTGCTGACTTTCAGCATGCATATCATTGTATAGAAGCTGTAAAAGCGGGAAGGGATGTTTATACGGAAAAACCTCTTGCCGACACGATGGAAGATGCAAAAGCTGTTTTAAAAGCTGTTCAGGATACGAAGAAAGTTGTGCAGGTAGGCACTCAGCGCAGAAGTTTTGCAAAATATATCGCTGCCAACGAATATCTGAAAACAGGTAAGTTCGGCGATATCAAATTCATTGAAATGTCTTTCAATGTAAACCAGCCTGGCAGATGGAGGAGACCTGAACTGGTAAGCAAACTCCGCAAAGAAGACACCGACTGGGACAGATTTCTCTGCAGCAGACCGAAAGAGGAATGGGATCCGAGAAAATATCTTGAA
The DNA here is from genome assembly GCA_964606705.1 of uncultured Bacteroidales bacterium. Classification (GTDB taxonomy): domain Bacteria; phylum Bacteroidota; class Bacteroidia; order Bacteroidales; family CAZSJF01; genus CAZSJF01. Next base: position 3,421 of record CAZSJF010000205.1, on the reverse strand, counting down.
TACAGACTGTTCTGGCCATATTCTTCCGGAATACCCGGACAATGGATGGTGCATCAGATCGATGTGGTTCACTGGTACACAGGGTTAGATCATCCGAGAAGTGTTGTTGCAAACGGAGGAATTTATATGTGGAACGACGGCAGAAAAAATGCCGACACTATGACTGCAGTTTTCGATTACGGCTCAGGTGATGATATGGCAAAAGCATTTCAGGTTGTATTCTCCTCAAGGATGTATAATTCGGATGGAGGGGTAAAGGAAATATATTATTCTAACGGGGGAAAACTTGATATGGATACCGGAAAAGTCACCCCAGATGGTGGTTTACAGGAAAAAGCAGCAGCAGCAATGGGCATGAAGGCAAACCTTGTTGAAGAATTGTCACTTGACGATGCTGCACAGAAAATCATCACATCGGCAAAAACAGGTGCAGATGATATTACAATTGCACATATGCGTAACTGGATGGAATGTATAAGAAGCAGGCAGGAGCCTAATGCAGGCATTAAAGCCGGATATAACCATTCCATAGCAAGCATAATGACTAATGCTGCTTTACATTCAGGCTGCAAAGCAACATTTGATGAAGCAACACAGGAAGTGATGGCTGGAGATAAACCGTTCAGATATTGATAAAAAGCATTTTTTATAAACAGGTTTATTAAATAGAAATAATTTTTAGTATTAGAAAAAAAAACTATATTTGCATTCTTATTTATATTATAATAAATAAAAAATAACTCTTAAATTGATTGAATTATGACAAAAGCAGAAATTGTAGCAGAAATTGCGAACAAAACAGGTATTGAGAAAGTTGCTGTACAGGCAGCAGTTGAAAGTTTTATGGAAGCCGTTAAAGGTTCTTTGATAAAAGGGGAAAATGTTTATTTAAGAGGCTTTGGTAGTTTTACTATTAAAAAGAGAGCTAAAAAAACAGGAAGGAATATTTCGAAAAATACAACTATAATTATTCCTGCACATAATATTCCTGCTTTTAAACCAGCTAAAACTTTCGTTAATAGTGTTAAAAATAGTGTAAAATAATATTTTACTATAATAATCAATTGATTAAAAAAATCATTAAAAACAATATTAAATATGCCTAGCGGAAAGAAAAGAAAAAGGCATAAGATGGCTACACATAAGAGAAAAAAGCGTCTAAGAAAAAATAGACATAAGAAGAAGTAATATTTTTCTTAACTTTAATTTATCCATCTTTCCTGTAAATTCTTTAGTTATTATGCCACATAAGAACTAAGATGGGTTATTTTTAACTATGCGTTAATTTTCCTTTATACCTGGACTTAAAAAAACAATCATTAAGTCCAGGTATAAAGGAAAATTAACGCATAGTAAAAAACACCCCAAACACACCCAACACA
>CAZSJF010000205.1:0-2029 GCA_964606705.1 uncultured Bacteroidales bacterium | reverse complement strand
TTTTAAGTCCTTTTGTTTATAAAATATGCTATACCGTGAATAAAGATTTAATTATAAATTCGGCTTCTGAAGAAGTCAATATTGCCTTACTGGAAAATAGAAAACTTGTTGAATTACATAAAGAGAAAACGGATTCTCATTTAGGAGTCGGAGATATATTCCTTGGAAAAATAAGGAAATTAACACCAGGGCTTAATGCAGCCTTTGTAAATATAGGAGAAAAAAAAGATGCCTTTTTGCATTACCTGGATTTAGGCTTACAGATAAATTCAGTTAAAAAATATCTGGACCCTGTTATTCAGAAAAAAGGCAATCCTTTTTCTATAAGTACAATTACCCTTGATAAGGATATAGACAAGGAAGGGAAAATATCAGGTGTATTAAGCCAAAATCAGCAGATACTGGTTCAGATAGCAAAGGAATCTATTTCTTCCAAAGGCCCGAGGGTGACAACAGAAATTACCCTGGCAGGGAGATACCTTATTTTAATACCGTTTTCCAATCGTATATCGGTGTCACAGAAAATAAAAAATGATAATGAAAAAATCCGGTTAAAAAGGCTGCTTCAAAGCATAAAACCCAATAATTTCGGCGTGATTATACGCACAGTAGCCGAAAATAAAAAAGTTGCCGAACTTGATCAGGATCTGAGGATATTAGTTGATAAATGGGAAAAATGTATTAATGAACTCAGGAAGGCTAAAGGGCCGGGTAAAATCATAGGTGAACTGAACAAAACTTCTGCAATACTGAGAGATTTGCTTAATGAATCTTTTAGTAATATTCATGTTAACAATCCTGAATTATTTGAGGAAATCAAAACTTATATAAAAACAATAGCACCGGATAAAATCGATATAGTAAAGTTATATACAGGCAAAAAAAATATTTTTGAAGAATTTGAAATAGATAAACAAATCAAAAATTCTTTCGGGAAAACGGTCACTATTAAAAACGGGGCATATCTGATAATAGAACATACGGAAGCTCTCCATGTGATTGATGTAAACAGCGGATACAGAACGAATTCTGCCAATGATCAGGAAACCAATGCATTGGAAGTCAATCTTGAGGCAACAACAGAAATTGCAAGGCAGCTAAGGTTGCGCGACATAGGGGGGATAATTGTGATTGACTTCATAGATCTGCATGACAGCAATAACAGGAAAAGACTGTTTCAGAAAATCAGGGAAGAGATGAAAAACGATCGTGCAAAACATACAATTCTTCCTCCGAATAAATTCGGAATAATCCAGATAACAAGGCAGAGGGTACGCCCGGAAACCAACATAGATACAAGTGAAAAATGTCCTGTCTGTGACGGTACCGGCAAAATAAGACCAAGTATGGCTGTCATTGACGATATAGAGAATAGCATCAAATATCTCGTCCAGCAGCAAAATGAAAAAATGATAAAATTATCCGTCAGCCCAATGATATATGCATATGTGACAAAAGGCATAATGTCTGTACACCGCAAATGGGTAATAAAATTCAAAAAGAGGATACTCATATCTTCGAAACCTTCATATCATATATTTGAGTACAGGTTTTTTAATAAAAATGATGAAGAAATAAAACTGTAATTATTCTTTGATTTTTTATTTTGCTGATATTTCAACTTCTGATATAAATAGTGCAAAATGGCTGATATCAATATTTCCAGAGATCAGATATTAAACAAAATCCGGAGGTTCTGTTCTTATCAGGACAGATGTACAGAAGAGGTCAGGGTTAAACTTTGCAACTGGAATTTAAAAAAAGATGATGTTGAAAGCATTATTGAACAATTAGCCCGGGAAGGATTTGTAAATGAAGAACTTTTTGCAGTAAATTTTACAAGAGGGAAATTCCGTATAAAAAAATGGGGAAAACAAAAAATACAGTTTGAGCTCAGGAAAAAAAATATTGCGGCAGCTTATATAAATAAAGCCGTTTCACAGATAAACGACAATGAATATTTTGAAATTCTTATAAATATTCTTGAAAAGAAAAACAGAGAATTAAAAAAAACCAGTAGCTCTGTAAA
>CAZSJF010000204.1:0-5547 GCA_964606705.1 uncultured Bacteroidales bacterium | reverse complement strand
TCCCTGATTGAATAAAGAGCTGTTATTTATCTTTTCTATAAGTTCATCAGGCATTATTTCGCCGGTTTTATAATGCTTTGCATATAATTTAAGGACTTCGGGATTAAATGCCCAGTGTTCCATCAGCTGGCTCGGCAGTTCAACAAAATCGCGGGCTACATAACTGGAAGTATATAAAGATTTAGATGTGAGGCCTTCAATAGCATGGCCGCATTCGTGAAATAATGTTTCCACTTCATCCATGCTTAACAATGAAGGCAAATCTTTAGTGGGTTTTGTAAAATTGCATACTACAGTGATAACAGGCGTTATTTCCTTTCCGTTTATGAAATGGTGCCCGTTGTATCCATCACACCATGCACCGCCATTCTTGCTTTCACGTGGAAAAAAATCAAGATAAAAGACGCCGAGATGTTTGCCGTCTGATTCTTTTACTTCGTATGCCTGAGCTTCAGGATGAGGCAGCGGAATATTTTTAATTGGTGTAAACGTCACTCCATACATTTTATTAAACACTGCAAAGACGCCATCACGTACATTTTCAAGTTTAAAATAAGGCCGTAATTCATTCTCATCCAGGTTATATTTTTCATTGCGTAATTTTTCAGCATAGTACCACCAGTCCCATGATTCAAGTTTGAAGTTCCCGCCATCTTTATCAATAATATTTTGAAGCTGTGCGGCCTCCTGTTTCGAGACTTTTTGTGATTTTTCCCAGAGCCTGTTCAACAGGTCAAAAACTTTATCAGGAGTTTTTGCCATGCGGTCTTCTAATCTATACGCTGCATAGGTAGGATATCCCAAAAGTTTTGCTTTTTGTTCACGCAGGATGACGATACGGCTGAGCACATTTTTATTATCATTAGAGTTATTGTTATTTCCCCTGTTTATATATGCCTTATAAAGCTTTTCCCTTAATTCCCTGTTTTGTGCATATTGCAGAAAAGGTATCATACTTGGTTTCTGGGTGGTAAATATCCATTTGCCTTCCTGTCCGTTCTGCTTTGCTGTTGATGCAGCATCCTGAATGACAGCATCAGGCAGCCCTGCAAGGGATTCTTTTTTATCTACAACAAGCTTGAATGCATTGGTTTCTGCCAGCAGGTTTTTATCAAATTTAGTTGTAAGGGACGAAAGTTCCTGGTTTATTTTTTTAAGTTCCTCCTGCTTATCTGCCGAAAGCAAAGCACCATTGCACACAAAGGATTTATAAAGCCTCTCCAGAAGATATAATTGCTCAGGTGTAAGCTTAAAAGAAAACCTGTTGTCATAAACATCCTTAATACGTTTAAATAATTTAAGGTTCATAATTATTGCATCTCCGTGTGCAGACAGCATCGGATTAACCTGTTCGGAAATTTTCTGAAGTTCAGGATTGGTATTTGCATTGATCAGATTATCAAACACAGACCTCACTCTGTAAAGCAATTCACCACTGGTAAAAAATGCATCTATTGTATTTAAGAATGTCGGTTTTTCAGGATTATTCACAATATTATCTATCTCCTGATCATGAATTTTCATAGCCTCCTCAAAAGCCGGCATAAAATGAGCAGGTTTTATCTTTTCAAAAGGAGGAACATTAAAAGGTGTGTTAAAGTCCTGCAGTAAAGGATTTTCATCCTTACCTGTCTTCTTGCTGTTACATGAAACGCAAATCATTACTCCAAATAACATTGCCAATTGCATTTTTTTCATATTAATAATAAGTTTTATTTTTCGCAAATGTACATGAAATTTTATAAATACTGAAGAAAGGCATAATAGTCATTTCTTTTTATACTTCGACTATTTGAGTTTTGAAAAAAGCCACAAACTCAAACGCTCAGTATAACCGAATCTAAATTATCTTTGCGTTCCGATACCGATAATTATCGGTATCGGAACGCAAATCTATTAAGATCCAGTATTACCTCTGAAACGCTGTCAGCGGCTATGTAAATCCGCTATTGCCCTATTGGTTTTAATCCACTTTTTTTGATACGTGTTTCAATATAAGCCTTCAACTCCTCATAAGTCATGTTCAAGGTCTCTTTGCTTATTCTGTTCCGTATATCACGCATCATTTTGACGGCATCGAATTTTTTTTCTTTTTTATTATTCATTTTCATAATGTATTAAGTCTTTCGGACTGCGTATTTCTATCATCGGATAACCTAAACGTAAATTAACAGAATTATATCCTTTTATCCTGTCTAAGTTTACGATATGTTTAAAATTCCAGCTTGCCAAAACATCTACTTTACTTACCGTAGCTATGGCTATATGCCGGCAATCTTCCAAACTTGTCTTTCCAACTACTCCTGTTGAAATGTATGCATCTGCAAGTAACATCATTTCCTTTGTTAATGAAACACGTTCAAATTTATCGGAAGAAAAATTATATAATAGTTCCCGTACATGTACCGGCGAATCTATTAGTTCAAGCTCTAATAAATCTGATACTACAAACACTATGTCTCCTTTTCCGAGACGTTCAAACAACTTTTGTGTCGGGTCTTTGAACTCTTCGTCAAAATACCCGCCAACTATTGAGGTATCTATATATATTCGTTGTTTCATTTTACAAAGTTAAGAATTTTTCTGTCTTAAAACCAATTTCAACAGAATTTCTCAGCCTTCCTGAAAGTAAATTCTGCCGTTGCCCCTTTTCTGAAAAGGCTTGCAATAAAATCTGTTAAAACAAAGAAAGGAAAAGCAAAAACAAAAAATATCTTTTGCAGAAATACAATAAACGCAGGATATTCCTTACCATAACTCTTGTTACCTTTGAGCCTTTCAAAGAGTAGTTCGCGTTTTTCACACAACACATTCAAAATACTCTGTACCATGCCATAAGGATTTTGTTCAGCAGAAAAATATTTTTGCCTGATAAGTTTAAAGCCTCTGTTTTTCATAAGTTCAATGAAATCCTTCGGCGTAAAGAAAAACAGATGCCTCGGCGGGTCGAGGTGCAGCCACCTGCCTTTAAATATCCTGCTCTGTATGCTGTCTATATTAGGAAATGACATCACCAGCACTCCTTCTTTCTTCAGTATTTTTGAAATAATGTCAATGGTTCTTTCAGGTTCTGCAAGGTGTTCAAAAACATGGAACAATGTTATGACATCAAAAGTTTCTTTACTAAAATCATTTTCACCCAGAGCCCCTTTCTTCAGCTTAATCTGCGGGATGCGGGAAGCCCTGTCTGCAGATTTGCCTTCCAGTTCCGTTCCATAAAGTTCATATCCGCCATATCTGAGGAGGCTAAGCAAAAATCTTCCGTTGCCGCACCCTATATCAAGTACTTTGGAATTATTTTCCAGAAACCTGCTTACATACCCTGCCCTGTTGCCGCGAAAAAAGTCCAGCACCCTCTCTAAATAAGGATTGAACTTCTCGCTTTTCTCTCCGTAATATGAATCATCATAGGCTTTAGCGAGTATTTCTTCTGAAGGAAAAGGCGACAAAAAATAAGCCTTACAATTATTACATTTATTGATAGTATAGTTATTGCCAAATATATCATAAGTAAGATATAAAACAGAGCTCTCTTTTCCTTTACACCATGTACAGATATTTCCTAAATTTCCGCTCATTATTAAAGTTTATGCCGGATAAAATATTTTATTGAATTTATATATCAATTTTTTTCTTTATGCAACTCTGTGTAATAGCTGTTTCACAAAGGCTCACAGAGATTTCACAGAGGTTCACAAAGAAGCTATATATATCAGATTGTTTATATTTTTTCAAACTTACTTATAATTTTTAATCCGGCATAAACTTTATTTTTTTCTGCTTTCAATCCTTTTTCCTTTCAGGCGTTCATAAACCTTAAATTTCACCAGTCCTGTTCTCTGCAGAAAATGACATAATGAAACTGTCAGAACACCGATTCCATACACTGCACTCTTCCTGAAACTTATTGAAGAACCTTCTTCAAAGTATTTTGTAGGGCATGTGATCTCGGCTATTTCAAAACCTGCATAAAGAATCTGTGATAAAATCTGGTTGTCAAAAACAAAATTATCGGAATTAGCATGATAGTTGACCGTTTCCAGCACCTCTCTTGAATAAGCCCTGTAGCCGGTGTGATATTCAGATACCTTCTCTCCTATCAGCAGATTTTGTGATAAGGTGAGGAACCTGTTAAAAATATACTTATACAAAGGCATCCCGCCTTTCAACGCACCTTTGCCAAGGATCCTGGAGCCGAGCACGACAGGATAAAGCCCGTTTGCAATCATATAAGCCATGGAAGGAATGAGTTTCGGGGTGTACTGGTAATCGGGATGCAGCATTATGATTATGTCGGCACCGAGGCTTAATGCTTTATCATAGCAGCTTTTCTGATTGCCTCCATAGCCCTTATTTTCTTCATGCCGCACAACATGTTTTATGCCTATGCGGTGAGCGACTTCAACGGTATTGTCAACACTGGCATCATCAACAACGATGACATCATCAACAATATCAAAAGGAATTTCCCTGTAAGTATCTTCAAGGGTTTTTCCCGCATTATATGCAGGAAGCACTACTACTATTTTTTTATTATTCAGCATAATTTTATTATTTTCCTAAAATCTTTTTCAGATTAAAAAAGTAATTCTTATCCAAAGGGCATCCGATCTTTTGCGAAAGAATCGCATCATTAAAAGCCTCGTTATATTTCTTCAGTTTAAAATATATCTGTGAGCGGTTTGCTATGGAAAAGCAATCTTTAGGGCTGTATTTTATAGCCATAGTGTAGTCAGCAACAGCAGCTTCGAGAAGCCCTGCGTTCTGTTCTGCAAAGCCCCTCCATGAATATACCTGTGCATATTCCGGGTTGAGTTGTAATGACAGATCAAATTCAGCAATAGCATCTTTTACCTGTTTTCTCTGGTAAAGCACAAGTCCTTTCCAGTAATGCCCTTCATTATCTTCCGGTGAAATGTCAAGGCAGGCTTCAAAATCTTTCATGGCATCATCAAGTTTGCCTTTATTGTATTCAGCTATCCCGCGCCATAAATAAGCTTTTGCATTGTCCTTAACTACAGACAGATACTTATTAAAATCCATTATGGACAAATCATACTTATTCATAGAACTGTACGCCCCTGCCCTGCCTATCCATGCGTCCATCTTATCCGGCCTGAGTTCAATAGATTTTGTAAAATCCTTAACAGCCTTGTCATAATCATGAAAAATATTCTGATACAGCATAGCCCTGTTGGCATAAGCCCCCTGACTATTAGGGTCTATAGATATAGCCTTGCTGTAATTTTTAAACGCTTTATCATATTCTTTTGAGTACTGATAATAGTAAAATCCAAGATTATTGTATGCCGTAGGAATATTAGGATCCTTTTTAACAAGGTCGGTAAACAAAATCTCCCCGTTTTTCCAGATATTGATTCTCTGCCATGAAAAAACAGAAAATATTACAACACCGACAACTAAAACAAATTTTGCATAATTCTTATATTTAAGAACAGACTCATCCTTACTTGAAGCAATATTGGCATAAATTTTCCCGATAATAAAAAACAAGCCTATATAAGGAATATATGTATATCTTTCTGA
>CAZSJF010000203.1:0-5549 GCA_964606705.1 uncultured Bacteroidales bacterium | reverse complement strand
TTTGTTATTTTATTTTTTATTAAGATTTCTTTTAATAAAAAATAACATAACAAAGGTTAATATCAATGAATTATCTAAAGGTGTATACTTTTTGTTAATTAACGATGGGAAAATAAATATTTCCCAAAAAATCATAAAAGAATAATTTTTCTTCTGACATATTCCAAAGGCCAATAATTCACAGAATGATGATAGTAAAAAATCAACTTAAAGAGAGGTATAATGCTCAATATACTGATGAGATTTTTGAATGGAGGGAACTTGGCGCAATAAAAAAAGCGGAAAATATACTTGAAGTTTCAAGAGGCAAATTTTTCAAAGATATCATTGATATAGGTGCCGGAGATGGCAGTATTCTCGCATTTTTAAGTAAAAATAAATTCTGTGAAAATGCTACAGCAGTTGAAATTTCTGATAGTGCAATATCAAGAATAAACAGTAAAAAAATAGATATAGTTAAAGAAGTTTTGCAATTTGACGGTTATAACCTGCCTTTAGTTGATAAAAAATTCAACTTAGCAATCTGTTCTCATGTCGTAGAACATGTAGAACATCCGAGAAAACTTCTGAGAGAAATAAAAAGAATATCAGAATATCAGGTATTCGAAATACCTATAGATTTTTCTTTTTTTGTAGATAATAAACTTTCCCATTTTCTGTCATACGGGCATATCAATATATTTACACCATCTCTTTTCAAATTTTTACTTAAATCTGAGGGATTTGAAATAATCAATGAAAAATATGCATTATATGATATCAAATCATTGAATTATCAGAATAAAAAGAAAAATATTAAATATTTTATACTGTTATTCAAGAGGTTTATTCTAAAATCTTTCCCGTTTCTGATGCACATAAAACCTAACACATATACTGTATTGACTAAAGACAGTGGTAAGGGATTAATAATTGATACAAAAGAACTTTAACTGCAACTCTTCAAAGTTTTCTGGCAGATCATTGAATGCAAAAAAAATAAGATGATTGCTTAAAAAATAAAAAAATCCAAACTCTGTGATTAATTCATTGAATCTATATATAAAAATTTTATTCTATTGGATAATCTCATTTCTCATTATAAATGCTTGTCAGACTAGCTATGCCCAGAATTTTCAGAAAGTATTAGGAGGCAACAATAATGATGAACCAATGACATTGATTCACACATCAGATGGTGGTTGTATTATTGCAGGATACACTAAAAGTTTCGGAGCAGGGGATAAAGATATATATGTTATTAAATTAGATGCAAACTACAATACAGTATGGAGTAAAGCAATTGGTGGCTCACAAGATGATATTGCATATTCTGTTGTACAGTCTACTGATGGTGATATTATGATTGCAGCATCTACGGCAAGCTACGGGGCAGGGAATAATGATATATGTATAATAAAAATTGATACGATGGGGAATATTTTATGGACTAAAACATACGGCAAGAATGGCAATGATTTCCCCTATAAAATAATTCAGACTTATGATGGTAATTTTATTATTGATAGTTATTCAACTTCATTCGGAGCAGGATTAATGGATATATATTTGATAAAAATAGATTCTGATGGTAATTTAATTTGGAATAAAACAATAGGCGGAAATGAGAATGACTGGTTGGACAATATTGTATTAACTAGTGACTCGGGGTTTATAGGTATAGGGTCTACAAAAAGTTTTGGAGCAGGTGGTGGTCAACATGATATTTATGCAATAAAATTTGATTCGACAGGAAATATTGAATGGCAAAAAACATATGGCAATACAAAAAACGAAGGCTCATATGGTGTATGTGAGATGTCAAATAAAGATTTTATAATCAGTGGACATACAATGCCTACATACAATAGTATAAATGAAAGAGATTTGCTTATATTTAGAATTAATAGTCAAGGGGATATAATTTGGTCAAAAAAATATATCGGCACTAATTATGACGAATCTGCTCGTAATGTACTGCCGTGTGATAATGGAGATATAATTTCAATTGGTTATACTGAAAGTTTTGGTTCAGGTGTCCGTGATATATTCCTATTGAAGATACAGGGTGACGGCACTTTTTTGCGGATGAAAACTTTTGGAGGAACAGATTATGAGGATATATCTTTTAATTCTTCTATTTTAGCAAATAATGATGAAATAATAATTTCGGGTTCGACGAAGAGTTTTGATTTTGATGGCTCTGCGGCCGATTATTACAATATATATTTAATTAAAACAGATACTGGAATTTTATCTTCTGATTGTAATTCAACCATGGCAATTCTTAGTGTAAGCAATTATGCTATGACAACAACAAGTCCGGCACCAACAATTTCAACACAATCACCTACAATAAATTCTGCTAATAATTCAGCAGTTGTTGTTACGGATATTGCATATATATGCTGCCTTCAGATCTCATTAGGCAATGATACTAGTATTTGTTACGGAGATTCTTTATTGTTGGATGCTTCAACGGAAGGTGTAACTTATTTGTGGCAGGACAGTTCAACAGATTCTGTATTTAGTGTTTCTTCATCAGGTGTATACTGGGTGGAAGTTACTGATACAAATGGTTGCGTTAAAAGAGATTCTATTCAGGTAAATGTTATTCCCTATCCTATTGCTGATATCGGCAATGACACTAATTTATGCAATTCAGCTATACTGATAGATGCAGGTTCAGGATGCACAAGTTATCTGTGGCAGGACGGCAGTACAAACCAGACTTGTTTTACAGATTCATCAGGAATTTACTGGGTTGAGCTTGCAAATTCAATTGGTTGCAGCCTGAGGGATTCTGTTAATATAAATATCTACTCGTTACCTGTGATAGATATAGGTACTGACACAATTATTTGTTCAGGTTCTTCATGTAGCATAGATGCAGGTTCTGGATTTATCAGTTACCTATGGCAGGATGGAAGCACTGATCAGACTTTTAATGCTGACACAGAAGGTATTTACTGGGTAGAAATTATTGATACAAATAACTGTTTTAATAAAGATAGTATTCAGATAGATCTTATAACTGTCCCCTCTATTTATATCGGAAATGATACAGTTCTTTGTAATTCTATTTTAAATATTAGCGCATATAACGTAAACAATGAGTATGTGAGTTACTTATGGCAGGACAACACTAACGATTCTTTATTTACAGTATCTTCGACAGGGCTATACTGGGTGCAGGCAAGTAATGTCTGTGGATCTGATACTGATTCAGTGTACGTATATATTGCTCCTTTACCACAAGTCAATCTTGGCAATGATACTTCTATATGCGAAGGAACCAATATTATTCTTAAAGCTGGAACAGACTATAAAAGTTACTTATGGCAGGATAGTTCTACAGATTCATTATTATCTGTAAATTCTGCTGGAATATATTATGTTTATGTTACAGACACAAATAATTGTGTAAATACAGATAATATAGGCATAACTATAATACCTCTACCGTATACCAATCTCGGCAATGACACAACAATCTGTAAGTCATCAAAAATTCTTGATGCAGGTGCAGGATACGATTCTTATTTATGGCAGGATGGAAATACATATCAAAGTATTATTGTTTCAGATTCAGGAACATATTGTGTGCGGGTATCAAATATCTGTGGTATAGACAGGGATACTATAATTATATACGGGTGTTCGTCGACATATATATATGTACCGAACATATTTACTCCGAATGAGGATGCAATAAATGATATATTTCTGGTGAAAGGTTTAAATGCAAAAACATTTGAAATATACGTATTTAACAGATGGGGCAATATGGTATATTATTCCTGTGATATTAATCAGGGCTGGAATGGATTATTCATGAACCACGGGGCAAAATGCATGCAAGGAGTCTATGCTTGGGTGATTAAATTCAGGGACACAGAAGATAATTTAAAAACTAAATATGGGCATGTTTCTCTGTTGCGTTAAATCTTACACTTAAGATACTTATTTTTCAGAAATTCAGGGTAACCCCAGCTGTAAACGGATACAAAGCGGGGGCGGCATTTTCCTCAAAAAGAGGACTTAGCTGGTAACTGGCGTAAAACCCCAATCTTCCGTATCCTATCCTTGCTGTTGCAGACCAGTTGAACAAATTGGTATAATAGGAGCCTCTCGTATATCTGTTTATCCTGTAATCATCGTACTTATAACGCACATGGATGTATGTCCACAGTCTCATTGAGCCGATAACGCCTGCAGACAGGTAAAAAGCACTTTTGCTGGTAGGTATTTTCCATTCCAGCATCAGCGGCAGTGTTATCCTTGTATCTGACATAGAATTTTTCTTAACTCTGGCATGTAATAGCAAAAGAGAACTGTCAGATGATATACTATCCCCTTTACAAGTAACAGGAGTATTGCTTTCAAAATACAGATTATTAAATTCTATACCGGCACCATAGGATATGCCAAGATTTTTAAATATTTTCAACCCTCTTGAATAAAGATTAAATCCTATCTGTGCAGAATGCCCTATGTTTGTTTCTAAAAATTCATATTTTTCAGGTATGGTAAAATTATTATTTTTATCTGTCAATGCATTGAATCCGAAATACACCCCTGCCATATGCCCCTTAAACTCCCATGGTTCCTGTATTTTAATTTCCATATCAGGATAAGGCTCCTTGCAAACAGTATATCTGATAGTATCCTTATAATTAAGTTTCATTGCCAGCTCATAAGCATATCTTCCGATATATTCCATGCCGTCATAATTTATCTTACGCTCAACGTCGCCGGGTGTGTGATAATCCTTATGTATCCCTGTGATAAAAGAAAATACAGGGATTTTTGCATCATAAAATGATTCACAGTCTGTAGAGCCGTTTCCCGTCCCAAAAAATTCAATATCTATATTATCGTGATTAGGCATAGAATCAATAATATCCTTGAACTGAGCCGCAGTTTCTGTTCCGCTGACAAAAAGCTTTTTATCTTTTGTCATCCTGCCTACCATGTCAAAATTAATCATTGCAATAATCTTTCCTGTTCCTTCCGGCTTATTATCAACAAAATATTCCGAACCGCATAATCCTGCTTCCTCTGCGCCGAATGCAACAAATATGACACTGCGTTTCAGGTCAGAACAGTGATTTTTCATATTCCTTGCAAGCTCCATGATAATGGCTGTACCTGAAGCATTGTCATCAGCACCACGATTTATCCTTGCAGTAATTAATCTCCGGCTTGCATTACCTGAAGACAGGCCTCCTTTTCCGATATGGTCATAATGCGCACCGATAACTATACATTCTTTTTTCAATATAGAATCAGAGCCTTCAATTTTTACAACAACGTTCTGAGACTTATTCTTCTTATTATACATCATCATACCACTGTAATCAAAGTGCTGAATTCCTTCGTCTGCAAGGAGTATTAGCCCAAGCCCTTTAAAATAATCTCTTACATAAACAGCGGATTTCTTTTCATATTCCGATCCTGATTTCCTGCCCTGCAATGAATCGGATGCAAGAATCTTTATATGTTTCTGCAGGTTTTCCTTTGATATATCAACCTGAGAAAAAGCTTCAAAGGAATATAAACCTGAAAAA
>CAZSJF010000202.1:0-5554 GCA_964606705.1 uncultured Bacteroidales bacterium | reverse complement strand
CAGAGATTATTTATAAGGAGAACTGGGGATTACAAAAGCTTGCATACCCCTTACAGAAAAAATCAACAGGATTCTATTACCTGATGGAATTCAAAGCTCCGGGCGATGTAATAAAAGACCTGGAAACAGCTTATAAAAGGGATGAAAGGATTATGCGTTTTATTACGGTCAGGCTGGACAAATATGGCATAGCCTATAACGAAAAAAGGCGTAATGAAAAATTAAAGAAAGCGGAAAAAAAAGAAGAATAATTCAGTAATAACCAATAAAATTTAAAAACATGGCAGAGCAAATAAATTCCGAAATAAGATACCTGACCCCAATTGCAGTTGACGTAAGAAAGAAGAAATACTGCCGTTTTAAAAAGAGCGGTATAAAATACATTGATTATAAAGACCCGAAATTTCTTATGAAATTTATTAATGAACAGGGAAAGATCTTACCGAGAAGGATAACCGGAACATCTATCAAATTTCAGAGAAAAGTATCACAGGCTATTAAAAGAGCAAGACATATGGCCCTTTTGCCTTATGTTGCCGACTTATTAAAATAAGGAGAAACCAAAATGGAAGTAATATTAACACAGGACGTTGAAAAATTAGGTTATAAAGATGACCTGGTTAAAGTTAAAAACGGCTATGCAAGAAATTTTCTTATCCCTAAAAAATTAGCTGTTATTGCTACAGAATCATTTAAAAAAGTTCATGCGGAAAATCTGAAACAAAGGTCAGTAAAAGAAGAAAAAATTAAAAAAGAAGCTGAAAAACTTGCCCAGTCCCTGAAAGTCATCACAGTTAAAATAGGTGCAAAAGCAGGAACATCAGGAAAAATCTTTGGTTCTGTCAATGCCCTCCAGATTGCCGATGCACTGAAAACCCAGTTTAATTTCGAAGTTGACAGAAAAAAAATAATTGTGGATGGCGAATCAATAAAGAATATTGGGAATTATACTGCAAAAGTCAGGCTGCACAAGGAAATCGAATGTGAAATAAACTTCGAAGTAATTGCCGAATAAATATTAACTTTATCTATAATTTCAACCCGTTTTTAAACGGGTTTTTTTATGCTTGCAAAAAAACAGATACAACTTGTTAATTCTCTTAAAACAAAGAAATTCAGGGAAATACATAACTTATTTATTGCAGAAGGCCCTAAAATCGTTGAAGATATATTAGCCAGCCCTCTTCTTGTTGAATCTGTTTTTGCCACAAAAGCATGGGTTGAAAAAAACTGTTCTATTTTAAAAAATAAAGATACTAATATCAACGAGGTTTCGGAAAAAGAAATTCAAAGGATCAGTTCGTTAAAAACCGCCAATTCGGTATTGGCAACCGTAAAAATCCCCCAGAATAAGCCTGATATGAATTCCATCCGTTCAGGTATCTCACTGGTGCTTGATAGCATAGGCGACCCGGGTAATATGGGAACAATATTGAGAATCGCCGACTGGTTTGGTATCAGCAATATTATCTGTTCGGAAGAATGTGTAGATGTATATAATCCAAAGGTGATTCAGGCATCAATGGGCTCAATAGCAAGGGTAAATATTTTTTATACTAATCTGTCCGCATTTCTTAAGGAAATCTGTTCTGAAGTCAAAGTATACGGAACAACAGTAAGTTCCGATGGAAAAAACATCTGCGATAAAAAACTCGAAAAAAGGGCGGTTATAATTATAGGGAATGAATCCGCCGGCATTTCAGAAAAGTTGCTGCCATATATATCCGAAAATATCTATATCCCCTGCTCTTCAGCAGGTAATATCGACTCATTAAATGCTGCTGTGGCAACAGGGATAATATGCTATGAGTTTCAGAGACAAAATTTATTATAAAATTTATCTTTAATAAAAGACAAAACAATGAAAAAAACAGTAATAGGAATAGGATTAGGGACCATAGCAGGAATCATTGACCTCATCCCGATGATCATTCAGAGCCTGCCTTTAAATGCATGCCTGTCCGCATTTTCAATGTGGATTGTAATAGGATTTTTCATATCCCTGATTGATATAAAAATAAACCCATCCGTAAAAGGCATTATTATTTCTTTACTCGTCCTTCTGCCAAATACTTTTATTATTGGATGGGACAATCCGAAATTACTGATACCCATATTTCTCATAACGGTGATATTAGGCGGATTAGTGGGGTACTTTACAAACAGGTATTCAAGCAATAACGTATAAAAACTATTTTTTCTGCCAGCTGAACGTTTCTAAATCAAACCCCATCAATTTTATTATTTTTTCCACAAAAGTGTTAACCAGTTCCTTAATGTCTTTCGGGTATGAATAAAATGCAGGAGATGCAGGATATATTATACCTCCCGCTTCAGTAACGGCCTTCATATTATCAATATGTATTGCATTATAAGGTGTTTCACGAACAACAAGAATCAGTTTTTTCCTTTCTTTCAGCATTACATCTGCAGTACGTGTCATCAGATTGCCGGCTATCCCTGAAGCAATCCTTCCAAGAGTACCCATGGTACAAGGACAAATTACCATTGCATCATAACTTCCAGAGCCTGAGGCAAAAGGAGCAAAAAAATCATCTTTTTCATATATCCTGAAAGGTATTTTCAGATAATCTTCATTTTCCAGTTCATATTTCCACACCTGTTTTGAGTTATCTGAAAATATCACAGCACAGTCTTCTACCTGCTCAGACAAAGCGACTAATCTGTCTATCAGCAGTTTCGCATATATTGCTCCGCTGGCTCCGGTAACACCGACAACTATTTTGTGCCTGATTTTATGCATCATTTAAACTGATATTGAAGTGCGAAAGTAAGTACAAGATTGTATTGCCCCCAATTCCACAAATATCTTGCACCTGATAAATGATCCCTGATAGGAAAGCAGAAAAAAGTGTTTGAAGACCTGAAATTAAATTTCAGTTTTTCAGACAGGTTATAATATACACCACCAACAACACATATATCTCTTTTTTTCATCGGATTTTCCTCAATTGAAAAATCGTTATTCTCTTCATGGTACTTCACCAAATAGCCATACGATGCACCGATTTCAAAATTTAATTTATCTGAGTAAAGCCATTTTAAAAGCAAGGGCATTTCAACATAGTTGACATTCAATCTATATGACTGGAACCCGTTTCCTTCTCTGGGATTCATCCTGCTTCCTTTTTCGATATAATCCAGTTCAAACTGGAATTCAAGTTTATTTTTTAATTTATGATTTACAAAAAAGCCGCCAAATAATCCTGGTTTATCATAACCCGAACAGGGATCTCCCTGAACCTGAGTTGCCGACATCCCAGCCAGCATTCCACCCTTAAAAGTCTGAGAATAATTGTTTTGGATTAATCCTATCATTAATGACAAAAAAACAATTATTACGTTTTGCTTCATAACTGAAATAAAATTTTTAAAAAACAAATTTAAGATTTTTATACAGGAAATAGTATTTTTGAAAACAAAATATACAATTATGCGTAAATTAAAGAATAGCGAGCTTAACAGGATCAGTGTCGAAGAATTTAAAAATTCCCGTAAAATGCCGCTTGTTCTTATATTAGATAATATAAGAAGCCTCAATAATATCGGTTCAATATTCAGGACAGCTGATGCTTTCAAAATAGAGAGGATATATCTGTGCGGCATTACAGGCGTACCTCCTCACAGGGAAATTCATAAGACCGCTTTAGGGGCAACTGAATCAGTGGACTGGCAGTATTCTGAACATACAGGAGATGTAATAAATTCATTAAAAGAATCAGGCTACCTCGTATATGCAATAGAACAAGCAGAAAACAGCATATATCTGAATGATTTTATTCCCGATCCCGGTAAAAAAACAGCTGTTGTGTTTGGCAATGAAGTAAACGGTATAAGTGATGAAGTAATGGGTTTAGTTGATGGCTGTATAGAAATACCCCAATTCGGGACAAAACATTCTTTAAATATTTCGGTAAGTACAGGCATTGTAATATGGGATTTATTCAATAAATATGGCAAATAAAAAAAGGCTGCCCTTTTGAGACAGCCTCGGTTAAACAAATATCTATATTAATATTATCTTACAATAAAATCAACCCTTCTGTTGATATTGAGCATTTTAGACAAAGGATTCTTATTACCTTCATATTTAATATCAATTCTGTTTGCGTCAATACCATAAGATTTTATTAAGACATCTGCAACAGCCTGAGCTCTTCTCTTACTAAGCGATTCATTATATGTATCAGAACCTGATTTGTCAGCATGCCCCAGTAATTCAAATTTTATACTTGGATTTGATTTTAATATTTTTGCTGCTTCTGCAATTCTTTCCTGATATTGATTAGCAATAAAAGTACTATTCACTTCAAAGAAAACAGAAAATAAAACAGGGGCATTATATGCAGAACTTGCTGTGTTTACAACAGTTGTAGTGTTTACTGCAGCATTTGTATTATCAACAGGAACATTGATTATAGTAGGAATAGTTTTTCCCTGAAAGTTTACTAAAGCACCAAGAGTTGTATTAGGTTCCAGATCTTTACTGTCTGGTACTCCGTCTTTATCACTATCAGAAAAATCTGTTTCCTGAGCTGGCTGTTTTGATATATTTTTAATATCTGCAGCAAGGCTGTCTACTCTGCTGGTTAATGCATTTAATTTATCTGATATACTCTTCACTTCCGCGCTGTTATCAGCTATCATATTCATCTCATCAGCTCTTTCTTTTTCTTTCGGAGTAATCAAATCCATTGATTTATCTCTGTTTCCAAATCTATACGTTATACCTATATTTGTATATCCATATTTATCGTTTGCAGAATTTTCCATTTCCTCTGCATCAATTTTATCGCTATTTACATTTCTTATAGTTACTTCAAGACCTATATCAATTTTTTTATTAATATTATATTTTATGCCTCCTCCCATAGGAATAACAACTTCTGTTGTCATTTTTTCTTTATCAACCCCCTTATTTGAATAACCATAACTGCCTAAAAATACATCATCATGCAAGGTTTTCTTTACTGTTCTGAAGTCAACCAAGCCTATTCCTGCCAAAGCATAAACATTTATTTTGCTTTTTTTAATAGGATAAAACAACTTGGATATACTAATAGTACCTATTAAACTATATTCAAAGATATCAGCTTCAAAATAACGAAAATAAGTACTGCTTAAGTCATATTTTTCTAACTCCAGAGCAGTAGGCCTTTTTGACCCCGAAAGGTTTCCCATTAATAAATTACCCTTTAACCCGAACAAAGGAGTAAATTGCTTATTCAGAGTAATTCCATAAGCCCATTTCCTTTCATTATTATATTCACCAACCGGATAGAAATCATAAACCCTTAAATCGCCATAAAATAAATTTGAACCAAAGTGTGCAGTAGCAGACCATGTGTTAAATTTAATTTTATTTTTATTTGCCTCAATTTTAGCCTGTTTGGCTTCAGCTTTTTTAACATCCTTATCTATGGTTGCATCCTGCGAAAAAGATGTTAATACAATTGAAAAGATAAATAAACCTGTTGCTAATAATTTAATTGTTTTCATAGTTACACCTACTGAATGTTGCCTAACGGCGTGT
>CAZSJF010000201.1:0-5561 GCA_964606705.1 uncultured Bacteroidales bacterium | reverse complement strand
TAGCAATAATAGCGCCTATTTCAAACATTTTGGATGTATATATTTTTTTTGCAAGGCCTGTCCAGTCATAAACTGATGTCAGATATCTCCGCAAAGACATCATAATTTCACCAGGATTTGCATCACGCGGGCATTTATTGCTACAATCACCGCAATAATAGCAAAGCCATGGTTCCACACTCTGTGCCAATTCTTTTTTCAATCCCAGCTGCATATACCTTATTTCCTTCCTTGGAAACAAGCTGCCTTTTTCTGTGAGCGGACACGAAGCAGTGCAATTACCACAATGAAAACAATCATTCCAGTTTTCTATTCCATATTTTTCAAGGGTTTTAAATAATTCAGGTTCTATGCGTTCTTTCATGATTTTAACCTCCATTATATTATTTTAGAAAGTTGTTTTGCTTTTGATTCAATAACTTCAAGTGGTATATTGTTAACACTTTTTCTTATTTTTCCTTTTGAAATACTTTGCAGTACACGTGCAGCAGCAGCAGAAGCCTGAGCTACTGTATCGGGAATATCTTTAGGTCCCTGGCAAACGCCTGCAATGGTTATTCCACCTTCAAAAGTATTAACAGGATCACTATTTATATTAGCTTCCATAAACCATCCATCTTCAGATCTTTTTATATTCAACATCTTGCTCAATGTTTCCGCATCTTCTCTTGGTTCAAGCCCAACAGCAAGAATAACCATATCAACTTTCTGCTCCAACAGGTCATCATTAGTATATCTTCGCCGCGCAATAACAACTGATTATCTTTTTCTTCAATTTTAGCAGTACGGCCTCTTATGATATGCACGCCTTCTTTTTTAATTCTTTCGTAAAACTCTTCATATCCTTTACCAAAAGCACGCATATCTATAAAATACTCATAAACATCAGCATGATGCAGTTTTTCCTTAACAAGATGAGCTAATTTCAGAGAATACATACAACATACCCTTGAGCAATATTTATTATAATTAACATCCCTGCTGCCTATGCAATGAATAATGGCTATACTTTCAGGTTCTCCACTATCTGCAGAGAAAATCCAGTTTCCTTTTTTATCTTTAGACCTATATCTTATTTTACCTCCTGTCGGACCTGATGCATTGACAAGTCTCTCAAATTCAAGTGAAGTAACAACATTAGGATACTTTCCATAGCCATATTGTTCCGTTTTTTTTGCATCAAAAGGTTTAAAACCTGTTGCAACAATAATATTACCGACAGTTATTTCAACTTCTTCATCTTTTTCTTCCAGATTGATACAATTATTAACAGGACAGGCTTTAACACAAACGCCACATTTTTTTTCTTTAACATATCTGCAATTATAAGCATCAATAAGATATTTATTTGGTACTGCCTGAGGGAAAGGTATATAAATAGCTTTTCTCATTGTAGTTCCTGCATCAAATTCACTATAAACCACTGAAGGGCACTTAGTTGTACAGTTGCCGCAACCTATACAGGCAGCAAGGCTTACACGTCGTGCTTTTTTCAGAATTTTCACTTTATAATTACCAGGTTCCCCGCTAACATCTTTGACTTCACAGTATGTCATCAATTCTATATACGGATGCTGTCCCACTTCGACCATTTTAGGCGTTAAAATACAGGCGGCACAGTCAAGGGTAGGAAAAGTTTTATCAAATGTTGCCATATAGCCGCCAATGGTACCGCTTTTTTCCACAAGATATACTTTATTATTACCATCAGCTATCTCAAGAGAAGCCTGTATACCGGCAATGCCGCCGCCAATAACAAGGGTGTCTTTACATACATCTGTTTCTTCAGGGACAGCAAGTGTTTCAAACGACACATTATAGGCAGCACACAGTAGTACAGCTTTTGCACGGTTAATATCTTCTTTTTCAATTATCCCATAATCTCTGAAACTTACCAGAATAACGTCATCGGGATTATTTCCAGCTAATATCATTGATTTAGCAAAGAAATTTTTATACATACCTGGCGTATTACCTGCAAGAATCAGATGTGTCAACCTGTTTTTTCTGATTTCTTCAACAGTTTTCTGAATATTGTTACATGGAAAATCTTTAAAACTCCATATAATACTTATTCCCAGATTGTTTTTTGCATACAACATTAATTCAGGCATAAAATCATCTAATCCATTTAACAGATCACTAAAAAATACACCTGTAATTTTTTTATTATCATTCATAGCGATATATGTTTATTAATGTAACCTATATTTTGTTGCAAATATTACTTAACTCATTCACATCAAGCAATTTTATTGATCTTCCCTTAACAGCTATTAAATTCTGTTCCTTAAATTTAGACAGGCATCGTATAACAGTTTCTTTAACAGTACCTGTGAGATTTGCAAGGTCTTCCCTTGAAATCTTTATTATATTTTCCTTAACATCAGATGCTATATTAAGAGTATTATTAAGCATTAAAAGGGTTTCCGCAATTCTTTCTTTAGCTGATTTATCCGCAAACGAATTGATTTTGTTTTCCGCTTCATCTATCAGATTACATAATGTAATTATTAACTGGCAGGAAAAATCGGGGTGTTTTTTTATTAAATTAAGAAACTCCTGCTCAGGAATAAAACAAGTAGCACAATTATCAATTGCAGTTGCAGTATAAGGAAAATTTCCCCTTCTGATTATAGACCTGACACCAATAAATTCATTAGGAGATACTATTCTGATTATTTTTTCCTTTTTCTCTGCATCAATACGAGACAACTTGACACTCCCCTGTTTTATATAATAAACACCTAAAGGTTTTGTGTTGTTAAGAAACAGGATTTGATTTTTCTTAAAGAATTCAAATGATTTATTTTCACATAAATCAAAAAAAGACTCCAGTTCAGAAAGTCTTACAGATGTATTTTTTCTTAAAAATTCCTGATTAATATATTTTGATATTACAGAAATTTCATAAAGTAATTGCGGAGACATTTTTTCGGGGGCATCCGAATTACCACGTTGCTGAGTTAATTTATTCCCTGTATTATTAAGAATATTATTTAATGATAACAGTATTTGCTGATTGATAACAGGTAATTCTTTTATTATTTTAATGAAAACATCTTTATTAACATAGAGAACGATAGTGTTTTCACAGGCAACAGCATTTGAGTTATGTCTGTTATTATTCAAAAGAGATAAAAGACCAAGGAAAAAACCATTTGTAGCATAATATAATACTTTTTCATTTCCCTTAGCATCATTAACAAATACTTTGACTTTACCTTTTTTTATAAAATAAACGCCCGAAGCTTCAGAACCCTCATTAAATAAAATTTGATTTTTTTTACAGGTTAAGTATGGTATTTTATCATTAAATTTCAACATCAGTTACTCTGTTTTGATTTAATAAACGATTGCAAAGATATTACTGATAATAATACAAAGAAACAGAATAATTACGCTTCCATTAACGTATTCACACGCAATATTATTAGTATTTTTGCGCTAAATACATTTTTTATATAATATCAGTCAATTTTTGTATTATATTTGTTAAAAAAATTTAACTTAACCCTAATCACTTATGGAAAATATTATAAAAATACTGTTAGTAGATGATGACCCTGATATTATCAAGGCATTAAAAATAATTTTAGAGAATCAGAAATACAATGTTATTACAGCAAATAACAAGGCTGATGGTTTTAAGAAAGCTAAGGAAGAAAAACCTGACATTGCAATTCTTGATGTAATGATGGATTCTATGCATGATGGATTCGAATTATCAAGAGAATTAAGAGAAGATCCTGAGTTTAAAAACTTACCTATAATACTTTTAACAGCTATTGACAGCCAAACCGGTGTTAATTTCAAATCTGCATTTGGCAATACAGATATGCTTCCTATTAATGCATACATAGAAAAGCCTGTTTCTCCGCACAATTTATTAACAGAAATCAAGACACTCCTTTCAAAGAAATCATGATTTGGAACTGATTCCAAGAAATATCAGATATATTGATGGTGCATACTGGCTGATAAAACTCAGGTGGTTTGCTATTTCATGGGTAATATCTGCAACTCTCATCATCAAAAAATTCTACAACATAAATATTCATGATATCCCATTTTATATTGTATGTTTAGCCTTGATTCTTGAAAATATTATTTCCCTTTTACTGCTCAAGTATTCCAGACAAAAAAAAACAGAAGACATCAGTGCTTTTATCACAAAAATCATAAATTTTCAGATATTATTTGACCTTTTATTTTTAACTATACTTATACATTTTTCCGGCGGAATCGAAAATCCTATTTTTTTGTTTTTCATTTTCCACATGGTTATTTCAAGCATTCTTTTATCAAGACTTAACAGTTATTTACAAACAACCTATGCTCTATTTTTACTTTGGGCACTGGCATTTTTGGAATATTCAGGAGTTATTAATCATTATGATTTATGGATGAAAAGAGAGAGCGGCAACAAACTGTTCTGTGACAGTTTTTTTTTAATTGAAACCCTTACAATTTTCACAATTACATCATATTCTCTTGTATATATATGCAACTACATTATGACTTTATTACGAAAACAGGAAAAGGCTTACCATGAAGCAAATACTCTCCTTCAACATCATAATAAAATAAAAGACGAGTATATTTTACGTGTAACACACAATATAAAAGGGCATCTTGCTGCAATACAAACAAATCTGTCAATAATTACCGATAAAATATTAGGCACGATAGAGGAAAAACAAGCAGAGTTTATTGACATTGCCTATTTCCGTATCATTAAACTTTCAAATTTTGTTAATGATTTACTTAAACTTACCCAGATGAGGTTAAATGACAAACCGGAAATAGAAACATTTTCATTAAAGGAACTTCTATTAAATATCATAACCAAATTAAAAAGTCTTTCCGATGCAAAATCACAAATATTTAAATATTCTATTGACAACACCATTGACTACATAACAAGCAATAAAGTTTCTATAGAAGAACTTATTTCAAATCTTATTGAAAATGCCATAAAATACACCCATGAAAAAGGTGTTATTGAATTATGCGTAAAAGATGAAAAAGATAATATCTTAATTGAGGTTACAGACACTGGCATCGGGATATCCGAAAAAGATATGCCAAATATTTTCAATGAATTTTACAGAGCAAATAATGCAAAAGACATTGCAAAAGACGGTACCGGATTAGGACTTGCAATGTCAAAATACATTGTAAACAGGTATGGGGGGAAAATATGGGCAACAAGCAATGAAGGTAATGGTTCTATATTTTATGTTACTCTGCCAAAAAACTATACGGAAACTAAAAACAAAAAGAAATAAAATATATTATAATTCAGTAAGATTATTTTTCAAAGCATATAAAACAAGATTTATTGTATTTGCAGTATCTGTTTTTTTATGCAAATTTGTTTTATATCTTTCAACTGTTCTGTTGCTTATAAATAATTTTTCACCAATCAATGCATTAGAGTATCCTTTACAAATCATTTTCAGAACCTCCATTTCTCTTCGCGTTAAATCGGGAACATCTTCTTTTCTTTTTATCTTCTCAACAGATTTTTTAGTGTAATTAACAAGAAGTTCTTCGGA
>CAZSJF010000200.1:222-5639 GCA_964606705.1 uncultured Bacteroidales bacterium | reverse complement strand
TGTGTTGG
The DNA here is from genome assembly GCA_964606705.1 of uncultured Bacteroidales bacterium. Lineage (GTDB taxonomy): Bacteria > Bacteroidota > Bacteroidia > Bacteroidales > CAZSJF01 > CAZSJF01. The sequence continues at coordinate 5,631 of CAZSJF010000200.1, read as the reverse complement.
GTGTGTTTGGTTGTTTTTTTCAAGAATTGCATATGCCTCTTTATATTTCCCCTGCTGGTTGCAAACCATTGCTTCGAGGAGATCAACATTCGGAATATGTTTGTCATCAATTGCTCTCAGGCGCGTCAACAATTCCATTGTTTTGTCATATTCTTTTGACGAGAGCCTGCATTTGGAAAGCGCCAGCAAAAAACGCGGGTCTTTTTCTTTAGCTGTCACAAGTTCTTCAAGTAACAGAACTGCACTTTTTATATCGTTCTTACTCATGTAAACCCTTGCAAGATTATATTTACTTTCTATTACCGTACTTTCCATCGCTTTGGCTTTGTCTTCTCCGAAATCTTCCACATAACCTAATTCCACAAGCTGTTTCATGGCTTCAGCAGAAGCAAATGAATCCTCCTGCAAGTCGGTGCTGTGAGTTCCGAAATCTCCTTCCACCGTATCCCAGCTTTCAATGTATTCAGGATTCACAGGGTTTTCAAAAGCACTGGAAAGAACTTTTCCGTCCATGTCTTCCCCGACAGGAAGGCCGAACATTGTCAATACTGTCGGAGTGATATCAAGCAGTGACGCTCCGTAAATACGTTCATCTTTCTGAATGTTGTTCCCCGCCATACATATAACTCCTAAAGGGCGGTGCTCAAGGGCAGGTGCGGCGGCATGTTTCGGAAGTTCTATCTTCCGTAAGTGGTCGGGATGAAAACCATGATCGGAAAGAATGATCACCGTGGTATCTTTTCCTGCCAGCTGCAGCAAACGCTCAAGCATCATGTCATGAAAAATATACATACCTGAAACAACATCTTTGAAAAGATCATACATATCGTCAGGCAATCCCGGTAACTGGGGCGGATGGAATTTCATGAAACCATGGCTTGCATGGTCTATTCCGTCAAAATACACTGCTGTTAAATCCCATTCGGTATTTTCCATCAGCCAGGTTGTTGCCGTATGTATGCTTGCATTTTCTGCAAGGATCTTTGTCAGTGCGCCAACACGTTTTTTATATTTTTCGTCATATTCAGGCTTTTTGTAATATTCAGCTGCCTTCGGCATAAAAGGCAACAGATGGGCATGTGTCATCTCTCTCATATTAACACGCATCTTTGCCAGTTCTTCTTTGTATTTCTCAGGATAAATACATCCGGGAGGTACAGCCCATTTTTTAATATTTCCCTTTTGCTTCTGAAAAAAATTTGAAACCATAACGCCGTTGACAGGCTCGGCAGGATGGCTGGGCCACCAGCCAACGACATTGCATTTTTTTCCGGCTCCGCCTAAAATATTCCAGATGGCTCTTGTCTTTCGTGAAGTGCTGTTTATGGGGCGTACACCCCCTCTTTTAACATCGGGCTCCATAAAACCTATAATGCCGTGCTTGTCTGCCCTTTTACCGGTAGCTATGGATGTCCATAACATAGGTGATAGCGGAGGGTCCAGTGTCATTATGTTTCCAATAACTCCATTATTTACAATTCTTGAAAGTGCAGGCATTTTTCCGGAATCAAGCAGCGGATTGATAACTTTCCAGTCAGCAGCATCCCAGCCGATAAGTAATATTTTTTTTGCCATAGCTCCCATGCTGACTGTTTTTAATCGGGTTTTTTAGCAAATTTAAGATTTTATTCTGACAAAAAAAGCCCGGAAATTTTTCCAGGCTTTCTTCGGTATTTATTTTAAAGAGTTTGGATATTTAATTTTGTTGTTGCTGTTCCTGAGCTTTTGCAGAAATAAGTTCCACTTCAAAAACTAAGGTAACACCCGGCTGAATTTTATCACTCCTTTCCTGATCACCATATGCTAAATCAGAAGGTATATAAAACTTATATATAGCACCCGGTTTCATTAACTGTATCCCTTCGGTCCATCCCGGGATAACCTGATTAAGCGGAAAAACTGCAGGCTGTCCCTGTTCACGTGAAGATTCAAAAACAGTACCATCTATCAATGTTCCGACATAATGCACTGTAACAATATCTGTAGGCTTTGGGTTATTGCCTTTTCCTTCTTTTATCACTTCATACTGAAGGCCGCTTGGCAATTCAACGACTCCCTGTCTTTTTTTATTTTCAGCCAAGAACTGTGCACCTCTCTGTTTGTTAGGGCCGGCTTTCTTTGTCATTTCTTCCATTTGTTTTTTCTGCATATCCATCTGGAACTGTTTTAAAATGTTCTCTTTTTCTTCCTGAGAAAAAACCTCTGTGGAATCAAGAGCATCTTTCATTCCTTGAAGGAGTGCTTCCTTATTTATTTTAACAGGGCTTCTCTTGATTTCACCATTTAAATTGGTCCCGATATTGGTCCCGATAACATAGCATGCGGAATCAGTAAAAGTTTTCAGTTCAGCTTTTGAATTTTTCTTATCACAGCCTGTAACAAAAATAATTACAGCCATAAATACCACACTTATTAAAACATTTGTTTTCATAATTTTTATGATTTATAGTTAGTACTGATTTTCCCAGCAAAGATAAAACAATAATCAACAAAAAAAATTTTTCATAAAAAAATAAAGCCGGATTATGAAAAACCCGGCTTTATAACTTTAATACAAAATTCCTGTTAAACAGTGGCTTTTTCAGGATATTTTGCTGAGGCCATCCTTGCATAATTATTATATCTCCATTTGGCATCCGCCTCTGCTATCTTGAATAATCTGGCAGCTTCTTCAGGGAAATTTTTCTTAAGAGAGGTATATCTTACTTCTTTATTAAGAAATTCCTGGAACTTGCTCCAGTCAGGTTCTTTCGAGTCGAGGATGAAAGGATTTTTTCCTTCTTTTTCAAGCAGCGGGTTATACCTGTAATTATGCCAGTATCCAGCTTCTACTGCAAACTTTGTTTCTTCATTTGCTTTTGACATGCCCGAACGTATGCCGTGGTTGATACACGGACAGTATGCAATTATCAATGAAGGGCCGGGGTATGCTTCAGCTTCTCTCATTACATTAAAGAACTGTGTCTGGCTTGCACCTATTGCAACCTGTGCTACATAAACATAACCATAAGTCATTGCCATTGCGCCAAGGTCTTTTTTCTTTGTTTTCATCCCTGAAGCGGCAAATTTTGCAACAGCTCCCACCGGTGTTGATTTGGAAGCCTGCCCTCCTGTATTAGAATAAACTTCTGTATCGAGCACAAGAAGGTTGATATCTTCGCCTGAAGCAACTACGTGGTCAAGTCCGCCATAGCCTATATCATAAGCCCATCCGTCGCCGCCTATAACCCATACTGATTTTTTCACCAGGTATTGTTTAAGTTTAATTATTTCTTTTGCCACAGGATGATTTTCCTTTTCAATAGCTGCAACAACTTTCTTTGAAGCTGTTTTGGATTTTTCGGCATCGTCCTTGCCTGCAAGCCATTCGCTGAATGCTTCTTTTGTAGCAGCAGAGATATTTTCCTGCAATGATTCCGTCATTATCCTTGCTATTCTTTTTCTCATTTTTCCAACACCTAAAGCCATTCCGTAACCATATTCGGCATTGTCTTCAAACAAAGAGTTTGCCCATGCAGGGCCTTTTCCTTCTTTATTGGGACAGTAAGGAGTGCACGGTGCTGTTCCTCCGTAAATTGAAGAGCAACCTGTAGCATTGGCAATCATCATCCTGTCGCCGAAAAGCTGTGTGATGTTCTTTATATACGGTGTTTCTCCGCAGCCGGCACATGCACCTGAAAATTCAAAGAGAGGCTGTGCAAACTGGCTGTTCTTAAAGGTTTTGAATTTATCCATGATAGCATCCTTATACCCCACCTTTTCATGCATGTAATACCATCTGTCTATTTCTTCCAACTGTGTGCCAAGAGGTTTCATGACAAGTGCCTTTTCTTTTGACGGACAAACGTCAACACAGTTTCCGCAGTCACAGCAATCGAGTACACTCATCTGAATTTTGAATTTATATTCTTTCATCCCTCCTATTCCCTGAATAACTTTGGTATTTGCAGGGGCTTTTTTCACTTCCTCGTCAGTTAAAATGAACGGCCTTATTGCAGCGTGAGGGCATACATAAGAACACTGGTTACACTGAATACATTTATCAGGAATCCATTCCGGGACATTCACGGCAACGCCTCTTTTTTCATAAGCTGTTGTCCCTGCAGGAAATGAACCGTCTTCTCTTCCGCTGAATGCACTGACAGGCAGGTCATCACCTTTAAGGGCATTTATAGGATACATCACGTTTCTGATAAATTCAGGAACATTTTTGTTCTCTTCCTTGCTTTTTGTCTGAGCATTTTTCCAGTCGGATGGTATTTCTATTATTTCAACATTTCCACCCTTGTCAACAGCGGCATTGTTCATCTTCACTATTTCTTCACCTTTATGCCCATAGCTTTTCTGAATGGCTTTTTTCATTTCGCCTACAGCCTGTTCATAAGGAATGACATCTGCAACTTTAAAGAAAGCAGACTGCATTATCGAGTTAGTCCTGTTTCCCAGTCCTATTTCTTCCGCAATCTTTGTAGCATTGATGATATAAAATTTTATATCATTGTCTGCCATATATTTCTGCATGTGTCCGGGAATTCTTTTTTTAGTTTCTTCTTTATCCCATATACTGTTGAAAAGGAAAGTCCCGCCTTTCTTAAGGCCTTTGAGCATATCATATTTTTCAAGGTATGCAGGAACGTGGCATGCTACAAAGTCAGATGTGTTGACATAATATGTTGAACGTATCGGAACATCGCCGAACCTTAAATGGGAAATCGTTACCCCTCCTGATTTTTTGGAGTCATAGGCAAAATATCCCTGTGCATATTTATCTGTAGTGCCACCGATAATTTTAATTGAATTTTTGTTTGCACCTACTGTACCGTCAGAGCCAATGCCGTAAAATTTTGCGGAATATATTCCTTCGGGAGCAGCGTTGACTTCAGGAAGTATAGGTAAAGAAAGTTTGGAAACATCATCATTGATGCCAATTGTGAATTTATCCTTAGGTTTAGCCTGTTTGAGGTTTTCATAAACAGATATGATCTGTGCGGGAGTAGTATCTTTTGAACTTAATCCGTATCTTCCGCCGATTATCATAGGCCTGTTGTCCCTGTCATAAAAGATATCCCTTATATCAAGGAATAAAGGTTCTCCGTGTGCACCCGGTTCTTTTGACCTGTCAAGTACGGCAATTCTTTTTACTGTATTCGGAAATACTTTAAAGAAATATTTCGGAGAGAACGGCCTGTAAAGATGAACAGCAACAAGGCCTACTTTTTCGCCTTTTTTCATCAGATAATCTATAGTCTCTTTAATGGTTTCGGTTACCGAGCCCATCGCAACAATGATATGTTCGGCATCCTTTGCTCCGTAATAATCAAACGGATGATATTCTCTTCCGGTAATTTTAAATATTTCCTGCATATAATTCTCAACAACATCAGGAACAACCCAAACACACCCAACACA
>CAZSJF010000200.1:0-212 GCA_964606705.1 uncultured Bacteroidales bacterium | reverse complement strand
TTCATAAAATTTATTACTGGATTCTTTTGCCTGGAAATATATGTCTGGATTCTGAGCAGTTCCTTTTGTAACAGGATGTTCAGGATTCAGAGCATTATCTCTGAATTTTTGCGGACCTTCGTAATCAAGCAGGTTATCCATTTCTTAGGTTGTAATATTGTCAATTTTCTGGATTTCATGAGAAGTCCTGAAACCGTCAAAAAAATGGAGGA
>CAZSJF010000199.1:0-5669 GCA_964606705.1 uncultured Bacteroidales bacterium | reverse complement strand
TTCGGGTGAAAAACCGCACATCAAACAGAATAATTAATAAAATTATTATATTTGTTATTATAAAAACCGGCCATACTACAAATTTGAGCCGACAAGAGTCAACCAAGATAAACAGGGATACAAGTGTTACCTGCAAGGTAAATAGAAAAGTTAAAAACATAGAACAACAAATAAACGAACCAAATTAATAATAAAACTAAAAAAAATGAAACCATTTAGGACAGTTATTATATTAGCATTGTGCGCCGGACTTCTGTTCAGCGTAACATCATGCACCGTGTTTGTTAAAAAAGACAACGGGAAGCATAAAGGATGGTTCAAAAACCCGAATAATCCTCACAATCAAGACAGCACAAATCCGGGAAAATCCAAAGGAAAGTCAAAAAAATAATTTTTAAAAATGTTAAACCTATGAAAATCAAATTTATTATTGTTTTTATTTTTTTCTTCTCTCTGACTTCCATTGCAAATGCACAGGAACAGAAAGTAGTCAGCAATGTTAAAGATTTTCTCAAAGCCATCGGCTCAGACACACATATTAAATTAAAAAAAGGGACTTATAACATTTCCGATGCTGACAAGACAAAAAATCCATGCATCAGCTGGGAAGCAGTTGATGTTATTGACTGGGGTACCGGCGGAAACGAGCCCATCATTACAAATGTTAAAAATCTTACTATTGAAGGTGAAGACAGTGCGATAATTGTAATTAACCCAAGGCTTGCCAGAGTATTAGTTTTCAATAACTGTGTAAATATTCAGTTAAAAAATCTTATCATCGGGCATACAGACGGAGGCGTTTGCCAGGGAAGCGTTACTGATTTCACTGACTGTGCAGATATTACCTTTGAAAAATGCATCCTTTTTGGCAGCGGTTCCGAAGGCACTGTTATTAACGGAACTAATAATTTTAAGTTTATTAATTCATCCATTCAGAATTGCTCTTATGACCTGATGCAAATCAGAAACAGCAGCAACATATTGTTTGAAAATGATTCTCTTCAGAACTCAGGCGGCATAGACCATCCTATATCAATATTTTCATGTCAGAACGTCAGATTCAACAAATGTGTCATCAAAGGAAACATAAACGGCTCAATCACCACATGCCTCTTTTTTGTTTTTACAAGCAAGGAGGTCTTCCTGGAAAACTCTTCAATCATTGACAACCAAACTGATTACTTTACTAATTATAATGAACTGGATACAAAAACGAATACGTTTTCAGGCAATTCGTTCGACAATAACCATTAACGACCTCTAATTATAAATCCGGCAGCAAATAATAATTAAAAGCAATTAAATATATTAATTAGGAAAATTATTATATTTGGTTCTATATAAAATATAATTTAAAAATCATTAATTATGAACACACTTTTTTTTATTCTTATTCTGTTGTCTGTATTAGCCTTTGCACTGGGCTTAATAAAACCTTCAATTGTTATATTCTGGGGTGGTAAAACCCGCAAACAAGTTTTAACTTTATACGGGCCGGCAATATTGTTAACATTTATATTGTTTTCCATCACCATTGACACAAAAGGGTCTAAGAATACAAACAACGAAAATGACACTCTGAAAACCAAACCTGTTGCTGCGTCTCCTTACGGATCTATAACTTATGAAGTAAGTTGCACCGGGAGCAACAAAGATGGTGTTGACCTTTTCAATGCATATTCACCAGTTGTTATCAGCATATACTACTCAGGCGATAAATTCAGGATGATTGAAAAAGAAGGTACTGCCGCTAACATTATAGCCGACAGCAACCATGTTTACTTTCTCGATTCTTTGAAAAAAACAGCAATCAAAGGAGCTTGTGCCGACATGGAAAAGACCATGCAGGACGAAAGAATGCGTAAATTTATGCCAACCTATTACCGGGCCGTCATAGAAAAAACTACTGAAACCTGCAATATCTGCGGATTCAAATGCAAAAAATACAAAGTGCCAAAATCAGGATTTATAAAGGCTTATGCTACTGCTGTTGCCTGGATAACAAATGATATTACTCTTAAACAAATGCGGTTCGATTTTCAAACAGAATACAAGCGGATACTGACCCCTTTGCCTCTGCAGATCGGCATTGACAGCGGAACCGTTCTTAAAATGGAAGTGAACGAAAACAATGTGATAGTGACTTATACAGCTGTTTCTGTCAGTAAAGACAAACCCGATGATAATTTGTTTGTACTGCCTGAAAAATACCAGATAATAAAAGAAGAATAATTTTGTAAAAAATCACAAATGAGTTCATCAGAATATTACGACAACTTTATAAACTACCAGGTTGAAACAGGTATAAACGACAGGATTTACGGCCTATACAGAAAATTATGCAAAACCGGACTGAATGCTGATTATGATATTCTCGAAATAGGGTGCGGGATAGGCTCCCTGACTTACTTACTGTCACGAAAGGTTAAAAGAGGCACAATTGAAGCAACAGATATCAGCCCCAGATCCATTGATTATGCAAAAAAATATATTGATAAGCCAAATGTTCTGTTCAGTTCATCCGATATACTCAATTATACTCCTAAGTGCAAGACATTTGACAGGATATTACTGTTCGACATATTAGAGCATATTGACGAGGGAAAACACTATAGCCTTTTCAGCAAAATAACCAGCTGGATGAACGAAAATTCCCTGTTGCTGATAAATATTCCGAATCCGATGTATATTCTGTATGACCGGAAAAATAATCCTCAGGCTCTTCAGGAAACGGACCTGCCGGTATTTACAGGCAAACTTGCTTATGTACTGGACAGTGCATCTCTCGATATTATGCATCTTGAAACATACAGTGTATGGGCAAAAGACGATTATATCTTCTTAACAGTAAAAAAACGCAAAGACTTTGTTAAAAAAGTTTTAAACGATGAAAGAAATTTTCTGAAAAAACTATTAGTACGGTTAGGAAGAGAATACAGAAATTTGACTTACAGATACCCGCGATAATTCAGGCATACAGGCAGCACAAATTATCATTTATTTAGAATAAGCAAAAACATAAGATAATCCTATCTGCAAGTCCCAACCGCTTAAATCATGCTTTTCGTTACCTGAAATACAGGGATTGTAAATATCTCTTTTGTTATAGTTATACTGCCCTTCGATTGTCAGATGCAAAGCGCCGGGATAAGATGATGCAACAGAAAATTTTTCACTGCTTAATAATGGTATTGAAAAGCCAAAGCCTGCATTTAATCCAAGCGATGATTTCATACTGACAGTTCTATCCTGAACATTATTAATGATTTTATAAGAGTCAGAAAATGTGATGACCTGTTTTCCGTAGTGCATACCGACACCGCCTCTGAGGATCACGGCAAAATGGCCTACATAATCCGCCATGTGAATACGCAGCATGGCACCAAGATAATTATCTTTAAACTCTTCATTGTAATTTGCCAATCCTGTTACAACATCATTTGAAATATGAGAAGGAGCGTTCATGTTGAAATTACATTCCCCGCCAAACTGGAATGTATTAACCCCTATAGAAGCTCTCAAACCTATAGGTGTATATCTATCCTGATTGTAGCCTTTAAAATCATAAAGCGTATGCCCCATTCCGGAATATAGTCCGAATACGGCAAACTGTGCAGATAATTCATTTATCCCTGCTACTAATAAGCATACCAGTATTATACATTTTATTTTTTTCAACATATAAAAAAGCGGATTATAATTTCTCCCAAAGTTAAAAAAAATGTTTTATGTTTGACGGTTGAAGTTAAAAAACTCCGAACTCCAAACTTTATAGCCTAAATTAGCTGGTAACAAAATATTTTTTTACTTTTGCCTGATATTCATTCTCGTTTGTAATTATTTTCAAATGATTATAATATTGATAATGAATGAGTTAATAGCGATTTGAGCAAATGAAAGCCCTCAATATAAACATTACCATTTTACTTATAATAATTTCTGCCTTGACATTTGGACAACGCAGAGATTCAACAATGGCTGTTGGCGGTATAACAGGTGACACTATTTATATTATTCATGAAAATATTCCAAAAAGCAGGATTTGGGGAAACTCTTGGTATATAGCAACATCTTATAATCTCTGCAGAATAAATGAGTTTGACTTTAATTTCGGACGGACTTATGGGTCACAAATGTGTGGTGGAGCTGGTTGTACTAATACAATGCGTTCATGGGGCGCAGGTTTCGGACTGACAAGTAAGAATGGGAAAACTAAACAAATTGCAAATGCTTTTTGGGAATCTTGTTTTTTCTATTTTCCTCCGTTCTCAGCAGGTATTCGAGCAGACTATATTTACAATATAACAGACAATTCACATTATTTTAGACCTTCAGTTGGTTTTTCGTTTTTTTACTTTGACATTTTTTATAATTATTCATTTAACTTAAATGGGACAGACAATGACTTTAAACATGGTGTAACTTTTAGACTTAAATATTTCCACAAACAAAAAAACTGGCAAAAAAATTATCCAAACCGCTGTTAACATGGAAACAGTAAATAAATATGAAAATTATCCGGCTGGAACCGTGATACTGTCTAATCTTGTTTCATTAGGTATTTACGGAATTGGCTTCATGATAATTTTCAGAACAGGATTTATTTTTTCTATCCTTTACCTGCTTTATATTTTAATATTAGAGTACAGGCTGATAAAAAATCACTGCACCAATTGTTATTACTGGGGTAAAACATGCGGGTTCGGCAAAGGCAGGCTCAGCTCATGGTTTTTCAAAAAAGGAGATACTTCCAAATTCTGCATCAAAAACATGACATGGAAAGATATGATACCTGATATTTTGGTATCATTGACACCAATGATTGCCGGGATCATACTGCTTATCCTGAAATTTGACTTTGTTCTATTATCTGCATTGCTCTTGCTGTTATTATTAACGACAACAGGAAATGGTTTTATCCGTGGAAAATTGACTTGTAAATATTGCAAACAGCGGGAATCAGGATGTCCGGCAAATAAACTGTTTAATAAAGAAAAATAAATACTATGAAAAATAAATGTTTATTATGTAACGAGGAGCTGGTGGGCAGGTCTGATAAAAAATTCTGCTCCGATTATTGCCGCAACACATATTACAATCAGGCCAACAGCGTTGCAAATAATCACGTCAGGCAGGTAAACCGCATATTAAGCAAAAACCGCAGGATACTTGAAGAGTTAAATCCTTCAGGCAAAGTGAATATCCATAAGGATAAACTGCTAAACAAGGGGTTTAATTTCAATTACTTCACAGGCATATATAAAACACAGAAAGGGGTTGTTTACTATTTCTGCTATGAATACGGCTATCTGCCTCTTGAGAACAACTTCTATGCACTGGTAAAAAGGGATGAAAAATTATGATAAGGTATAAGGCTTGGATTTTATGAAGAGAATATTATTGTATGCATGGATGCTCATGAGTATTTATGCGCATTCCCAAACGGAGCAGAATAAGGGAAAGACGCCAGGTATAGCCACTATAAGCGGCACAATAACCGACTCTATCACGGGTGGGACTGTTGCATACGCAAATATAATTTTATATACCTTACAGGACTCTTCCATGGTTACTGGTGCTATTACCAATGAAAATGGAGTGTCCTGTAAGGTATATAAAATTATATTTGCGTATGCAACAGTCACACCCAACCCAAACACACCCAACAC
>CAZSJF010000198.1:2741-5704 GCA_964606705.1 uncultured Bacteroidales bacterium | reverse complement strand
TTTCCTCCTACATAAATATCATTTCCGCTTATGGCAATTGAAGTTACAACCGAATAATAATCACCACTCACATCCGGATTCCATGCAGTATCAACTGCTCCTGTTGTGTTATTAAGTTTTGCTATAAAATTTCTTGCTTGTCCGCCTATACTGTCAAACCCTCCACCGACATAAATATCACTTCCGCTAACAGCAATCGTTCTTATATATCCATTTGCATCTGGATTCCATGTGGCATCAACAGTTTTATCAGCATTAATATGGGCAATATAATTTTTTGTATATGTACCTACTTTTGTAAAAAAACCACCAATATACCATCCACCTGATCCATCAGGGACAACTGTTTCTATGCCACTGTTTACCTCAGGATAAGCTAAATCCAGCAATCCGTCAGTTCCTGTAAGGCACACACCATGTCCTGTATACGGTCCAACAAGATTAAAAGCACCTCCTATATATGTGAAAGAATCTGTTGTTGTAATGGCATATACGGCTGCATTTGGCACCCAAAAAGAAGAATCAAGAGTTTGTGACTGTGCAACAGCAACAGTTAAAAGCAGAAATACTGCTGTAATTAAAGTTTTAATTTTTGTTTTCATGATTTTTATGGTTTTAAATTTGGTTGCCTTAAATTAAGTAAACAAGATTATTAATTAAGGGACACCTCTAAGAATTTGTTTTATAGTATGGTGCTAAAACAAAAATACAATGTATATTTCTAAAAACCTAATTTTTATTTCACGTCTATACATATTGTCACGTATGAATAATTTTACATGCGACTTAGTCGCGTGCTAACATAAGGAAAGGATAAAAAAGAAATGCCAGCCCTCAAACCCGTCTAGGTGAGAAGCTGGCAGAAAAAAATATGAAAAGAAAAATTATTTGTTAAAGAAAAAGATTATTGCTGCTTTTCTTTTGCAGATGCCTTCAGCTTTTCCTATTGAAAACCCATACCTGTCTTTTACTGTCCCGTCAGATTCTATTTTTCCTATGCTTATTCCGCATTCGTCTTTGACGGTGCCGTCATCACATACCTCTCCTGCAGCATAGCCGAACTCATCCATTATCAATCCGTCTGAAGTTATTTCGCCGGTTTTGAACCCAAGGTCATCAATGATGTTGCCGTCAGAATCTATTTCCCCTGTTTTGAAACCGGAAATATCCACAATATTTCCACGGTTGTCCATTTCTGCAATTTTTAAGAAAGAGAGCTTCTTTTCATTTCTTGAATAACTCTCACAGAGTCCGAAGAAAAACGGAACGAACGGTAAACTTATTGCTATTGCTTTCATGACAACCTCCTTTTTATAATTTAAAAACAAAATCCGTGCCAAAGTTTTTATTGATTCTTTCATTAATATTACACTCAACTATGAATTTACCCTATTTTTATACTTAAAATCAACAGGATTAAGCAAACGGTAATTATGGTTACATCAACGGTATTGTTTTTTAAGTAAGGAAAGTTTCAGTTTTTGAAAAAGTAATTTGAGAGGAAAGGCAGAATTTAAATTATTGGGATATTTACTATGGGGTTTTTATATTTCCCGGATTTTTCCTGTTCAGGATTCAGTATATAAAGAGGCAGAATAAACATAATATAAAGGCATGAAAATAAGTTTTTGTCCTTTTATTTCACCATAAGGTGCATCTGAAAAAACAAAACCTTTTTTAACATTCGGGTATGTGTTAAATAATATGTGCATACTTTTTAATTTACCATATGCCCCGCTTTTTACTTTAACAGGAATTATTTCATTTTGCTTTTCAATTAAGAAATCAACTTCTGCACTGCTGCTTTTCGATTGTCTGGACCAATAATGCAAATCATAATGTCCGGCTGAAATAAGTTCCTGCCCGACAAATTGCTCAGCCATAGCTCCTCTGAATATTGATAATAAATCTGTTTTGTTAAATTCTGTTGAAACAAAAAATCCGCTTAAACGTGAAAACAATCCGATATCCAGCATAACTGACTTAAAAATTTTTTCCGATTTACCGGCTCCAAGCGGAATACCCTCAGGATTTGAAGAGCATACCTTTTTGAAAATACGGGCTGTTTCTAAAAGTTCAAAAGCTTTTCTGATGGTCGGATTTGTAAAACCTTCTGCCAGATGTGAGTATTTTATCTGGTGTCCGGTATTCTTAGAAACAGAATCTAAAACCGAATTTAAACATCTTTTGTCGGAATATGTTGCATATTTTAAAAAATCCTGACGAAAAGTATTAAGTAAATCCGACTGAACTTCAAATATATCTGCTAATAGCTTTGTTTTTGCATACATCTTAACACATTCGGGCATTCCTCCGACAAAAAAGTAATTTTTCACTTCATCTCTCAAAAGCCGGTGTATGCTGTCTGACAGTTTAACAGGTTTCTTTAATATAGTTTCAGCTAAAATATCTTTGCCTGTTGCTGAAAGAAATTCATAAAAATTCATCGGACACATATTAAGTAACTGTACCCGTCCCACAGGAAAAGAAATGTCCTGCAATGCAAATTCCAGCAGAGAACCTGCGGCAATTACATGTAATTCCGGCATCTGCTCATAAAAGTAGCGTAAAGACAAAATCGCTTTCGGGCAATCCTGTATTTCATCAAAAAATAATAAGTCTCTGCCCGCCCTGATGCGTTTATTTGTCAGGATTTCCAACTCGGAAATTATCCGGGGTATATCAAAATTTTTATCAAATACTCTCTTCCAGTCGGGTTGTTTCTCAAAATTGATAATATGAGTTTCTCCTTTGAAATATTGTTTCCCGAAATCAATCACAGAATATGATTTGCCTACCTGTCTTGCACCTCTCAGTAATAATGGTTTGCGGCCATTTTTATCTTTCCATTCTATTAATTTCTTAGTAATTATTCGTTGCATATCTTTCCTTTTTTATGCAAAATTAATCAATTAAACTATAATTTTAACCGTATATTTTTGAATTTGATTGAGTATTTTTGC
>CAZSJF010000198.1:0-2731 GCA_964606705.1 uncultured Bacteroidales bacterium | reverse complement strand
AAAATTAATCAATTAAATTTAAAAATACAAGGTTAAAATTATAGTTTAAATTTAAAAATACAAGGTTAAATACAAAAACTTTTGGTAATTAAAATGTTGATTTTTGAGTTTGTAAATGAGAATTTTCTGTTTTTAAAAAAATACATACAAGCAGGAGAATGTTTATGGAGTCTTTATATTTCCCGGATTTTCTTCTTTTCCATATTTTTTTTCTCTGATTTTTATGCCTTTCTTATATTCTACTTTGTACATCGGATTGCTGTTTTCGTCCCAGTATTGCCACATACCTTCTTTTAAACTGTTTGTATATGCTCCTTCTCCTGATTTAGTGCCGTTTTCGTGGTATGTAACCCATTTGCCGTCTGTTTTGCCTTCTTTAAAGTTCTGCTCCTGGTATAATTTGCCGTACTCGCTGTAAAACTGCCACAAGCCGTCCTTGAGCCCGTTTTTGTAATTGCCTTTTTCTATAATATTTCCGTTATCATACCATTCTGTCCTGAGACCTTCGAGCACACCTTTTTTGTAGTTCTCCTCGCTTCTCTTCTGTTTGTTTTCAAACCAGTTGACGTAAAGGCCGTCTTTCTGGTCATCCATGTAATTTGCTTCATATTTTTTTATGCCGTCTTCAAACCAGCCTTCCCATTTCCCGTTCATTTTGCCTTCTCTGAAATTTCCGAGGTCTTTGACCTGCCCGTTCTCATACCATGCTGTCCATATGCCGTCTTCTTTTCCATTAACAAAGTTGCCTTCACGCTGTTTCTTGCCGCTTTCATACCATGCTGTCCACAGCCCTTCCTGCAAGCCGTTTTTGTAGTTGCCCTGCTTCCACCTTTCTTTAGTTTCATAGAAATAAACCCATGTGCTGTCAAGCAGGCCGCCGGAAAATCTTCCTGTGCTGGCTAAATTTCCGTTGGGGTGATAAAACTTCCATATGCCTTCCTGCAGGTCGTCAATAATGTTTCCTTCCATTGCCGTTTTTCCGTCATCTCTCCACCATTTTCCGTAGCAGTTCAGTTTGCCGTTCTTGTAAACCCCTTCAAATTGTTTGACACCATTGTTGTACCATTTGATATTTTTACCGTTTTCAACACCGTCAATATATTCAATATATTCTTTTGCCAATTCTTCGATACGATTTACCGCTGGTTGAATATTTAAAGGCTTATCATAGTATTTATGCCACACACCATCTTTCTTACCATTCTTTATATTGCCTTCCTCTTCTTTCCGCCCGCTTTTATACCAGCTGATATCAGTGCCATTCTCATAATTTATAATTTTCCAGTCCTGTCCTGTTTCATACCAGAAGTGCCATTGTCCTGTTCTTTTGCCGTTGGAATATTCTCCTTCCGCCTGTTTTTGTCCGGTTTTATACCAGTACATCCATTTACCCTGCTCCAGGCTGTCTTTTAATATCCCTTTACCCTTTTTATGTCCGTCTTCCCAGTTCTGGATTATTGTGTCCTGTGCAAATGGCTTATATGAGAATGCAATCAGGAAAAATAAAAAAATGTAATATCTCTTCATAATTATGCTTTTGGTTATAGTTTGTATGTTATGTTATTCGTTAATAGTTATTTGTTAATAGTTAATCGTTATATAATGATTTGTTTCTTAATAACGGATAACAAATAACAGATAACGAATAACTTTTTATTAATTTATAGACAGACATTAATTGTTTCTTTCAGTTGTGAAATGTATCAGTTCTTCGAGAGAATTCCTGTATATGCTTTCAGGCATGGCTTTGATTATACCGAGAGCTTTTTCCTTATATTCATTCATCTTCTGTTTCGCATAGTCAATGCCTTTGCTGTTGTTGACCATATCTATCAGCTGCCTTACCTTTTCGTGGTCGTCACTGTGATTTTTGATAATATTGATATATTTTTTCCTTTCAAAATAGTTAAGGTTGTTCAGAAAATGTATCAGCGGCAGTGTCATCTTCTTTTCTTTTATGTCTGTTCCGCTTGGCTTACCTACAAGGCTACTGCTGCCGAAGTCAAACAGGTCATCTTTTATCTGGAAGGCTATGCCTGTATTTTCTCCTGCAAGGTGCATCTGTCTTATTATGTTTTCGTCTTTTGTAACTGAAGCGGCGCCGCAGGCACAACAGGATGCAATAAGCGATGCTGTTTTCTTGCGGATGATCTCAAAATAAACAGGCTCTTTTATATCAAGGTTACGTGCTTTTTCTATCTGTAAAAGTTCTCCTTCGCTCATTTCCCTGACAGCTTCCGAAACAATTCCGAGAAGGCTGAATTCTTTATTTCCCAGTGATAATAACAGACCTTTTGACAGAAGGTAGTCTCCCATCAGTACAGCGATTTTATTTTTCCATAAAGCATTGACAGAAAAGAACCCCCTGCGCTCGTTTGAATCATCAACAACATCGTCATGTATAAGCGTGGCGGTATGCAGAAACTCTATCAAGCCGGCACCTGTATATGTGGACATATTTATTTTTCCGAACATTCCTGCAGACAGCAATACCAGCATAGGCCGGAACTGCTTGCCTTTTCTTTTAACAATGTAGCGGGCTACGGTATTCAGCAGAGGGACGGAACTTTTCATTGACGAACTGAAGAATTCTTCAAATTCACCCATCTCTTTTTCTATAGGGTTTCTGATTTCTTTTAATGAAAGCATCTGTAAAAAGTAATATGTCCAAAAGTAATTAAAAATATCTTTAAATTATGGTATTGTTTATAATTTTAGCATTTTTGTATAA
>CAZSJF010000197.1:1036-5712 GCA_964606705.1 uncultured Bacteroidales bacterium | reverse complement strand
TGTGTTGGGTGTGTTTGGGGTGTTGGGGCAACAATGGTGGCAGCAGCGACCCAGAAGCTTTATGTCAATAAACTTGAAGGTTTTGCAGGGACTTCTCTGAAGAAAGACGAATATGTCTGTGAATGCTCGGATATTGACGATATTATTGTCTTCAGGGAAAACGGTACATTTATCGTTACCAAAGTGGCTGAAAAAACTTTTGTCGGGGAAAACATAATACATATTGATGTTTTCAAAAAGAATGATGACCGTACGATTTACAATATGATATACAGGGACGGCAAAGCAGGTAATGCCATGGTTAAAAGATTTGCTGTTGTGGGAATCACCCGCGACAAAGAATATAACCTGACAAAAGGCGCAAAAGACTCTAAAGTGCTTTATTTTACTGCTAATCCGAACGGAGAAGCGGAAATTGTAAACGTAAAACTGAGGCCGAAGCCAAAACTTAAAAAACTGTCTTTTGATTTTGACTTCAGGGAGCTTGCTATAAAGGGCCGTAATTCCATAGGGAACATACTCTCAAAGAATTTTGTCACTAAGATAGTCCTGAAGGGCGAAGGTGTATCAACATTGAGTGCAATGGATGTATGGTATGACGATACGGTAAGAAGGCTCAATACTGACAACAGGGGGATATACCTGGGCAAATTCGGCGAGGATGATAAGATAATAACAATAACCAGCGGCGGCTGTTATAAGATCGTAGGCTACGAACTGACCACGCACTTTGATGAAGATATGATCAAAATAGAAAAATTTGATTCTAAGAGAATATATTCTGTGGTTTATTATGATGCAGATCTAAAATTGTACTATGCCAAACGGTTTAATGCAGAACTTACTGATAAAAAAGTGTCGTTTATAGGTGAGAATCCCGAATCTACAATGGCTTTTATAAGTTCAGACAGGCTCCCGAGAATAGAAATTAATTTCAAAGAAAAAAATAAAAAGAAAAAAGCGACAGAGGAAGTAAAATTGGCCGACTTTATTGGTGTTAAAGGCTATAAAGCAAAGGGGAAAAAATTGACCACATACCCGGTAGGCAGTATAAAAGAACTGGAACCGTTACCATACGAGGAGAAAAAAGAAGAAATAATGCCTGAGGATATACAGGTGCCTGAAAGCAAACCTGCTGTTAAAAAAGGAAAAACTGAGGAGAAATTACAATTGGATCTGGAACCGGTATTGAAAACAGCAGTGAAAATAAAGCCTGAAGTAAAAAAAGAAGCAAAAACAAAGTCTGCAGAAAAGACAAAAATAGTGGTAAAATTAAAAGCAGCTCCGAAAAAAGGAAAAGGCAGGAAAAAAGACGGTAAAAAAGTACAGATGGAGCTGGACTTCTGAATACGTACAACAAATATCCTTTCGTGATTTTATGTGTAATTATTATCTATGGCATAATATTTGTAAGTTAGTAATTATGTTATAAATATTTTGATAATTGAAAAGCTGCCTTGTTAAATGGTTTAATTTTTTATTTTTAGCCGGTGCTGTTGGGCTGCTCATAAGTTCCTGCAGTATTGAGAAAAAACTGGCTAAGGATTTTGTGAACAGCAAAAAAGACATATCCGTACTCATACTTCATCCCGATTATATTTACAGGATGGATTCTTACGATTCAATGTATGTGAAACCTGAAGATTCGTTGTCAATCAAAAATTCCATTATTACACAAGTGTCTGATTCAATATTTATCACCTGGTTTGAAAACAACCTGGTAGAAAATCTTAAAGCATGCGGGTTAGATGCATATACAAATACAACAATAGACTCATTTTTATGTGATACAACGACGTCGTATATTTTCAACATAGCACAGATGCAGCTGGAGGAATTTCCTGTCACCACAACAAAATATATAGAAATAGACTATGCTTTTTATCAGCATGATTTAATTTTAAATACAATAAATATAAATATGTGGTATGAAGCAACAAAAGTAAACAGTACAGACAGCATGAGGGTTTTATACAGCAGCTGTTATGTGAAAGATAATGTAAAAGATTTTTTTGTAAATAATCTCCCTAAGGAAGGCGAGGCAAAATATAAATTTGTAATAGACAAGATAAAGTCTGAAGATGCCTATCAGCTTGCAGGTTTTACAGGGGAGAAAAATGCCGAATATATTTTTGATTATCTGTTGAATGAATACGTGAAAAGCAAATCTCCGTTGTCAGCTCCCCCCGAAAAATATTATCATTACGATAAGGGAATGGATAAAATAAAGCCGGCGAAAGATAAATTTACCAGGATGCAGTGACTATTTTCCTCTTCCCTGTATAACTATAAGTGCGGTGTAGATAAGGATCTTGAAATCCATTGCAAGAGACATGTTTTCAATATACAGGATTTCGTATTTCAGGCGTTCTATCATTTCATCAACATTTTCGGCATATCCGTATTTAACCTGTCCCCATGAGGTTATACCCGGTTTTACTTTATGCAGCAGGCGGTAATGAGGTGCGATTTTCACTATCTGGTCAATATAAAATTGTCTTTCAGGCCTGGGTCCTACAAGAGACATTTCTCCTTTCAGGACATTATAAAACTGTGGAATTTCATCAAGCCTTACTTTGCGTAAAAACCTGCCGAACGGAGTTATTCTGTTATCACCCTGACAGGATAACTGGGGTCCGTTCTTTTCAGCATCTTTATACATAGACCTGAATTTATGCATTATAAAAGGTTTTCCGTATAATCCTATCCGTTCATGGGAGTAAAACACAGGCCCAGGAGACGATAATTTGACACCTATGGCTGTAAATAAATAAGCCGGTGACAGGATTATTAAACATAACGAGGAAACGAATACATCTATCCCCCTCTTTATAGATTGCTGCCATAGTGGTATCAGGTCAGGAGAGATCTGTATGAGCGGTGTGCCGAAAATAGATTCAACTTTCACTGCTCCCAGAATAATGTCCTGTATATCAGGAATCATTTTTATTATGACGTTTACATCCTGAAGTTCCGATATTATGAATTCAATGGTTTTGTATTCTGACCTTTCAATAGCGACAATAACTTCTTCAACATTATTTTTTTCTATTATTTGTTTCAGATTTTCATAACTTCCTAAATTAGGCAGATAGTCTTCTATCAGGTATCTGCCGTTTTTTGTTATATAAACAAAGCCGATAAACTTATTGCCCGAGGATAATTCCTGATTCTCGATTTCACGGTATATTGAAAAAGCCCTGCTGTCACTGCCAATAATAATTGTATTAAATCCTATTATTTTCCTGTGTATCTTGCGGGCTGTCCTGGTAGTAATTATAAAACGACATGAAAAAGTGAGCAGAAAATGCAGCAGGAATAAAAGCAGAAAAGACTGGTAATATGATTTATAGGAAACGACAACATCATCTAAAATAAGCACGAAAAATATGATAAAAACACCGATAAAAGTGATAAGAATCGTTTGCCCCAGTTCTTTTAATCTGGATTTTCTGTAAATTTTGCGGTATATTCCGCTCAGGGCGTAAAGAATTACCCAGAATAACGGGATAAAGAATAATCCGATATATAATTTTTTATCATCTGTAATTGATTCAAAGTGATCAAAAATATTTGGATCCTCAATATATTTCCTGTAAACAAAGAACATTCCCCATGCCAGAATAGCCGATATAAAATCAAAGAGAAGATATTTGAATATTTGAAGTTTTTTGTTCATCTGCTTTTTATTTTTTAAAAGCTGAGAAGTTTGATATTATCAAGCAGTATTACAGCCTCACTTACACCTTCATCTTTATAACCGCTCAGGAACACTTTAAAGCTTTCTACGCTCACACCGCTGTAAATAACAACAGGTGTCAGATTTATATATATTTTTTGCCAGGTATCTGTAGGATTTAATACTACATAGTCTCTCTGTATGGTATACGTTGTGGTATTCAGATAGACCCCTACTGTGACCGTATTATTTGTTTTGAAATTAAGTTCCAGGAAAACCGGAGAATTGGAAAAAGGAAGGTCAAACGTTTCACTTGAAGTTAATTCAAAGAAGTCATGCCCGGAGTCAAGATATACAGCGCCGGAATAATTTCCCTCAAAAACATTGTCAGTGACCTTTTGTATTGCAGTATCACTTTTGGATGTTTTTTCTATAGTGATGCCGCTGCTTTCATAATCTTCATTCCAGAGGAATTTTGAAACGGAATAATATGTTGTATTTAAAACAGATAAGTCAAAAGTCTTTCCCTTCTCAAGATTGGCTGCAGGATAAACTATTTCCTCATAAAAAGGATAGTAGGAGCGTGTTGAAGAAATACCGTTTAATTTAATGCCAGGTCTTATTGTTATCTTATGATTACCTTCCGCCAGAACAGGAAATTTAGCAGGTAATTCAAAAGCCCCTATAGGATTATCATCCATATAGATCCACACATCAGTTATTTTATGCGAACTGGTACCTTCATCACCGGTCGTAGAAAGAACAATAGTGTCAATTTTTATATAAGAAGGTATATCTTCCTTGGGATTATAAATCTCACATGAGAATAAAATCAGAAGAAAACCTAAAAATAAAACTTTGTAAATATTGTAAATCATTCAAAAAAACACTAATAATTTAATAACGCAATTTAATAAATAATATTGTGTGGAATTAAAATCGCAATTGTTAAATGTTGAAAATCAGGATAATAGAATTGGTGTTATCTGATTCTGGC
>CAZSJF010000197.1:0-1026 GCA_964606705.1 uncultured Bacteroidales bacterium | reverse complement strand
TGTGTTGGGTGTGTTTGGTGTTTGGTGGGAAATTTCAATTTATCAATAATCTTACAGGCAATATCTAAAGCCCTATATCCATCAAATATGGACACTTCCGGAGTAGTATTATTAATAATGGAATTATAAAAGCTTTCCAGCTCCTGCTTTATAGCATTATTTTGTTTTATTTCTACTTTTTCAAAGAAGATCTGTTTTTTTCTATTGTCTTTTCCGACATCTATGATTATGGACAGAGGGTCTGTCTGTTCGCCTGTTACGTCTTTTATCTTTATTATCTCAGCCTGTTTCTGGAGGAAATCAATTGATATGTATGCATCTTTCTGGAATATTCTGGTCTTGCGCATGTTTTTCATGGAAATCCTGTTGGCAGTGAGGTTTGCAACACAGCCGTTGTCGAATTCCAGCCTTACATTGGCTATATCAAGTGTATCACTGACAACTGCAACACCGCTGACGCTTATCTTTTTTAAGTTTGAATTAACAATGCTGAGTACAATGTCAATATCGTGTATCATCAGGTCGAGAACAACGGAAACATCTGTCCCCCTCGGGTTGAAAAGTGCAAGCCTGTGGGTCTCGATGAACATAGGGCTGTCAATATAAGGCCTGCAGGCAATAAAAGCGGGGTTGAACCTTTCAACATGGCCTATCTGGACTTTAGTATTTGCCTCTTCAGACAATGCAACCATCTTCTTCGCTTCATCAATCGTTGAAGATATGGGCTTCTCTATAAAAACATGCTTCGATTTTCTCAGCGACTCAATTGCATAATGACAATGAAAAATTGTAGGAGTAACAATATCTACGGCATCAACACTGTCAATAAGGTCAGATGCAGAGCTGAAAGCTTTTACGGAAAATTCTTTTTCAACTTCCTTTGATACGGATTCATCTGTGTCATAAAACCCGGCAAGCTCATAATCTTTTATCTCTTTTATACATCTGATATGTATCTTGCCGAGATGCCCTGCGCCGATTACTCCTATCTTTAACATAGACTGTTATTTTGATTTTTATGCAAAT
>CAZSJF010000196.1:0-5740 GCA_964606705.1 uncultured Bacteroidales bacterium | reverse complement strand
GTGTTGGGTGTGTTTGGTTGTTTTTTTTGTTTTTACTGCAAAAAGAAGAATAAATATTCATAATGACTGGCTATAATATATCTGCAATATTAAAAAAAATAAAGGGATTAAAGAAATTTCTTTAACCCCTTACATTTTATTATTAAATACGATTATTCCACATTAAACTTTTTTGAGAAATTTTGTTTCTCTGTTTGTATATTGGCAATATAAATTCCCGCATTAAGTTCCTGCAGGTTTATTTCCATTTTTTTGCCTGTTACAGCAAAATTCATAACTTCCTGTCCCATCAGGTTCAGTATTACAATATTTCCCTTATTTATACCGGAGTTGACAAAATTGATGTGCATTGTTTTATTATGTACATAAATAGAGAGGTTATCATCTGATGGACTTGCAACTCCTGTAGCTATTGTTTGCCCTGCTAAAATCTGTTGCCCTGCAATAGTATTATAGGCATAATCTTTTAATATTGCTTTTGTAGCATCAGTTCTTACATTTAATCTTATCCAGCCATAATGCCATTGTCCGCCTATGTCTATTCTTACGCCTGCATATTTATCAACACTTTGTTTAAAATCTCCATAATTAATACCATATCCAAGTACTGTTCCGCGTAAAAGGGGATAAATTCCCCATGTATTCTGATTGTTGCTTATAACATCATTATAATTTAAAGCATTTACATCTTTGCAAGGGGTTTCCATATGTCCTAAAATTTCAGCACCATAATATATAGGAAATAACCCTGCTTCAACATAAAGCGCACCGGTCGTATGCAATACAGAAACCTGCTTAACATAAAAATCATCTAACCCATCCCGATTCAAATTAAGCCTTGTAGAGTCCATATGTATTGTGTCATCAGGGATGACGTCAGTATATATTATCTGTGCATCTGATACTGTTGCTGCACCTATAACGCCTGTAGCAAGTAATGAATAAGTTCTCAGCTTCTTTTCAAAATTTTTATTTTTCATATGAATTCAGATTTATATATTAAAATTGTACATATTACAAAAATATACATTTATTTTTAATTAAAAAAATACCGAATATATTTTTAAATTTGCAGTAGCAAACAATTAAACCTGAAATCCAATGGAAAAAACAATGGTGGAAAAAAGTTTTGAATACAAAGTAAAGGATATGTCCCTTGCAGACTGGGGAAGAAAAGAAATTGAAATAGCGGAAAAAGAGATGCCCGGTTTGATGGCAATCCGCAGAAGGTATTCTGCGCAGAAGCCTCTGAAAGGAGCCAGAATAATGGGTTCTTTACATATGACCATCCAGACAGCCGTACTGATAGAAACCCTGAAAGAATTAGGTGCTGACGTAAGATGGGCAAGTTGCAACATATTTTCAACACAGGACCATGCCGCAGCCGCAGTTGTGAGGGATTCCGATGTTCCTGTATTTGCATGGAAAGGTGAAACACTTGAAGAATACTGGTGGTGCACAAACAAAGCCCTGTCTTTTCCTGATGGAAAAGGGCCTAACCTCGTTGTTGACGACGGCGGTGATGCAACACTGCTGATACATATGGGATATAATGCTGAAAAAAATCCTTCATTGTTCGACAAGAAGCCCGGAAATAACGAGGAAAAATCAATCCTTAACCTGCTGAAAGAGTTATATATAGAAGATAACACCAGATGGCAAAGGACCGTCAAGGAATGGAAAGGTGTTTCAGAAGAAACTACAACAGGCGTACACCGCCTTTACCAGATGAAAGAAAAAGGCGAACTTCTTGTTCCTGCAATAAATGTTAATGATTCCGTTACAAAATCCAAGTTTGACAATCTTTACGGGTGCCGCGAATCTCTGGCAGATGGTATTAAAAGGGCAACAGACGTGATGATAGCCGGAAAAGTTGTGATAGTACTGGGATACGGAGATGTCGGCAAAGGATGTGCAAAATCCATGAAGGCTTACGGCTCAAGAGTGATAATTACGGAAATAGACCCTATATGTGCACTGCAGGCTTCAATGGAAGGCTTTGAAGTGAAGACCATTGAAGATGTTCTGCATGAAGGGAATATCTATGTTACTACTACAGGAAACATGGATGTCATCACTGCAGAACACATGTCTAAAATGAAAGACCAGACTATCGTATGCAACATCGGCCATTTTGACAATGAAATTCAGGTTGACAGGCTTGAGAAATGGGCCGGCATAAAAAAAGTTAATATCAAACCGCAGGTTGACAAATACATTTATCCTGACGGGCATGCCATATTCCTCCTTGCTGAAGGAAGGCTTGTGAATCTCGGCTGCGCAACAGGGCATCCTTCATTTGTGATGAGCAATTCATTTTCAAACCAGACACTCGCACAACTTGACCTTTGGAAAAACAAGTATGACATTGACGTTTACAGGCTCCCTAAAAAACTTGACGAGGAAGTTGCAAGGCTTCACCTGGAACAATTAGGTGTTAAACTGACAAAGATGACAAAGGAACAGGCTGATTATATCGGCTGTCCAATAGACGGACCTTATAAAGCGGAACATTACAGGTACTAAAAATTCAAAGTAGTCTTAAGAGTACTTTTTGATTAATTATAAATATGCAGAGTTATCCCGTCGAAACTTGTCCTATATCTTT
This sequence comes from uncultured Bacteroidales bacterium, assembly GCA_964606705.1. GTDB lineage: Bacteria > Bacteroidota > Bacteroidia > Bacteroidales > CAZSJF01 > CAZSJF01. The sequence continues at coordinate 3,132 of CAZSJF010000196.1, read as the reverse complement.
TTAAAGGTATTGTCGCAGGACCTTCCTGCGCAGGAGTGCCGTCAAGAATGATAAATTGCGAACCGCAGGCTGAATCAATAACCATAAGTCCGGAATTCTCAACAGTAATTCTTAAACAACTGTCAGACTGCAGAGTACATGTCCTGTCATAAGCCATAAATTCTTCCATCGAACTGCGGTATACGAGTATCCCCTGATAACCTCCTGTAAGATATACCCACCCGCCTACAGAATTTAATTCAGTATACTGGGTTGAATTCAAGTCAAGATAAATATCTACATATACTGTCGGCACCTGAGTATTATCCTCTTTGTCTTTCCTGCAGTTTGCAAAAAATACACTTACAATAATCAATATAAAACAAACGAATATATAACCTCTTTTATCCATAAATATGGCTCATTAACATAAGAACGTAATTGTAAAGATAAAATTTTGTAACTTTACAAACAAAAAATTTTATGTTTATACATAAAACCGGCTATAAAATAATCCTGACTTCATTTCTCGTTATATCAATCATAGCTGTTTTACTCAGCATATTTTCTCATAATACTTTTATAAACAGCATTTTTTACTGTACAGGCGGCGGATTGTTTTTATGGATAATGCTCTTCTTCCGTTGTCCCAAAAGGAAATGTGAAATAAACGAAAAAGATATTTTATGCCCGGCTGACGGAAAAATCGTAGCTATTGAAGAAATCCATGAAAATGAATATTTCAAAGAAAAAAGGCTCCAGGTATCTGTTTTTATGGGAATTTTTAATGTACATGTTAACAGGTATCCCATCAGCGGGACTGTAAAATACGCAAAATATCACCCCGGCTCTTATCTGGTAGCATGGCACCCTAAGGCATCTCTGAAAAATGAGATGAACACTCTTGTTATAGAGAATGAAAATAATTTATCAGTACTTGTTCGCCAGATAGCAGGTTTTCTGGCAAGACGTATAGTATTCAATGCAAAACCAAATCATACGGTTTATCAGGGCGGAGAACTCGGCTTTATTAAATTTGGCTCACGTGTAGATTTGTTTTTACCTTTAAATATTGACATAAAGGTTAAACTAAACCAGAAAGTGAAAGGCGGAAAAACTATCATTGCAAGTTTAAAATAATTTTTCCTTCAGCAATCCCATTTTGTTAATTATCGGTTTATAATGTTTAAAACATTTTTTTAATGTTTTTATAAATATATTTACATTTGCTCCTGATAGTTTTTTCTTAGAAATTTCAGTTATGGTTGTTGACATTTTTATACCATGTTTTGTTGATCAGGTTTATCCGGAAACAGGCATGAACATGGTCAGGATACTTGAAAGGCTTGACATAGAAGTTTATTATAACCCCGAGCAGACATGCTGCGGACAGGTGGCTTTTAACAACGGACACTGGGATGAATCCAAAGCTGTTGCAGGAAAATTCATCAAAGACTTCAGCAACAACAGGTATGTCGTTGCTCCCTCCGCCTCATGTGTCGGCATGGTGAGAAATTATTATTCCGAACTGTTTCATAATACAGCGTTACACAACGAATGCAAGCAGCTGCAGAAAAGAATTTATGAATTCACCGACTTTCTGGTAAATGTCATAAGGAGAACCGACGTGGGAGCTACTTTCAACGGCATTGTCACATACCACGATTCATGTGCCGCACTGAGGGAATACGGGATAAAATTTGAGCCGCGCGAATTGCTCAAATATGTGAACGGACTGGAACTCCGTGAGATGAAAGAAACTGAGGTCTGCTGCGGCTTCGGAGGAACTTTTTCCGTTAAGAATGAACCTATCTCCACGGCAATGGCAGAGCAGAAAATAGAAAATGCCCTTGAAACAGGCGCACAGTATATTGTCTCAACAGAAGCTTCCTGTCTTATGCACCTTGATGGATATATTAAAAAACATAATATCCCGATTAAAACAATGCATATAATAGATATACTGGCTTCAGGGTGGTAGAATAAATTTAGAGTTCGGAGTTTGGAGTTTGGAGTTGTATCAAAAAAATATATTAATAATTAACTCTAATAATTATGGCAACAGAAAAAAAACTTTTTGAAGGTAAGACTCTTGCTATTCTTACAGGAGGCGGAGATACCCCTGCAATAAACTCAAGCGTGGAACTCATGAGAAACAGGGCTTTAATACTCGGCTATAAAGTATACGGCATAAGAAAAGGATGGAAAGGACTTTTAGGCGACGGAGACATAGTTAATCTCACCAACATGCCATACAACGGGTGGTATGGAGGAACTGCCCTGGGTTCAAGCAGGACAAACCCTTTTCCTACAAAGAAAAGCCCTGAGAACAGAGTACCGCAAATTTTGAAAAATCTTGAAAAATATAAAATAGACGTACTTGTCACTGTCGGAGGCGATGACACAAACGGTGCTGCAAAAAAACTGTATGAAACCGAAGGAATTCCTGTTATCGGTTTCCCAAAGACTATCGATAATGATTTAAGGACAAAAACCATTCACAAATATGAAGGCAGGAACATAGAGGCTGTGTTGTGTCCCGGATTTCCGACTGCCGCCGAATCAATTATGGAGATGACAGCAAGGCTGCGTTCAACAGCTGAATCACACTCCAGGATCATTGTCCTTGAAGTGATGGGGCGTGATGCAGGATGGCTCACAGGAAGTGCTATCTTCGGAGGTGCCGACCTGTCGCTTATACCTGAATTTGAAATTACAAAAGAAAGGAAAGCAGCATTCTTTGAAACAGTGAAAGAAGTTTATTTGAACCATCCGAAAAAGAATTTAATAATTGCCGTTTCGGAAGGCACAAGATGGTATGACGAAGCAAAAGACAAGGTAGATGTTATTTATGCCAGTTCCGAACTCGATGAATACGGGCACCCGCGCTTCGGAGGCATAAGCGGAATAATTTCTTCAGAGATATCCAAAAATTTAAAAATTGATGCACGGTCTCAGATATCCGGCTATTACCCGCGTTCAGGCGATTGCGGATGGTATGACCGCCAGCTCAATGCCGCACTTGCAGACAAAGCTGCTGACCTGCTTCTAAGAAAGGATTACGGCAGGATGCCTGTTATAAAAGAAATAACAGGTTATTGCGGACTGGAAGAATTTAATACTACAACAAAAAAACCAAACCCCCCCAACACA
>CAZSJF010000195.1:0-5774 GCA_964606705.1 uncultured Bacteroidales bacterium | reverse complement strand
TGTGTTGGGTGTGTTTGGTTTTTTTGGTCGAATTGAGAGGAAAATTGTATTTCTATAGTTTTTGCTATGTTTGTTTTCTACCACATAGCAACATAGAACACATAGCAGTTCACATAGAATCTAACCTATGTGACTTTCTTATGTGGTCTATGTGTCTATTGTGGTTCATATAATTTTTACTATGATTTTTTTAACAATCTTGTTAGCAGTTTGGTGTCAGAAACTAATATTCCTTAACAGCTACATTGCATTTGAGGTTTAATCCGTCTTTTAAATGCTGATTCTCGTAAAAAGACGTGTCAGAGGATATCTCTCCAGAAAGAAGCATTCCTGATGGCGGCAGAGGCGTTAGATATAATACACCGTTATTTTCCCTGTTCTTTATCAGGTATTCAATCCTTTTATCGTATGCTTCGGAATATTTTTTTACTGTCCTGCTCTGAATTATGTAATTGTATATATTGACAAAACTGCAGATGGTAAAAGCTATTATTAATATTGATTTTACTAGCTTTTCGGAGATTCTGATGAATTTTCCCGTAACAAAAAAAAGTGCGGACATATATATCAATGTATAAACTGAAACAGGGAACAACGACCTGTAAGCTCCTATGTCCTGAGTTTTGTAAGTTATGGGAAGCTGGTAAAAATATATTGTGAATAAATATACTATACTTATGATGATGATATTCTTAAGCCATTTTGATCTATCTGTTTTTTGATATAGCTGCTGTCCTAAATACCCTGAAGGGAGCGAAAATAAAAAAACATATGGCAGTACGTGAGGTATACGGCGCAGAAATATTATGCCGGTAAATTTGATATTCATTATAAATGCTTCTGCGATGGTTATTTTTCTGAAAAAGCCTTCTCTTACCCTGTTCCCTTCCCCCATATATAGTATTACAAAAGCCGTTATGCAGAATAATGAGGCAATAATTACGCGTTTAATAAACAGTTTTTTCGGAATATCGGATTTGATATAACTCAGGTATATTGCAATAAAAAAAATCAACAGGAATAATAATGTTATCAGTGCCATAGGCTCATTTGAACTTCCGATATGTGTAAAAGCTATGCATCCTGTGATTAAAAGAAAAATATTTTTTTTGTTATATGACAGCCATGCCATTCCCCATATCAGCATTATTACGCTCATCAGGTATGTACATGAGGCGCAGAGCCAGAACCATGTTTCATCTGTTTTTATTGTACAGTAGAATATTGCACTTATGATAAATACGGATATGTTGAATTTTTGCCACAAACATGTTTTAACTGATTTGTAAACATGCGGGATATGTTTTCTATAAGGATAATTATTGAAACGATAAAAAGAATCATTTCCGCAGTACCGAAGAAGAAAAGAGCATGGTTTGTGTAGTCGGAGAGTCTTATGACAGAATGATTCAGTAAGACTGAAGACCACCTGGTGCTCCATGTGTTGTATTCAATGACAGTGCCTTTGAGGACGCCAAAATGATTGACATTGCCTATAAAGTGAAAATCGTCGGCAGCAAACCTGTTGTGGTAGCACAGGGTAAAATACAGGAGGAGAAAGAAAAAATTATTTATCAGTAAAAATAGCCGGATGTATTTATGGTTTAGCATTCAAACTAATATTTTATCAGTTTACTGCTTGATATCTCATTTTCTCTTTTCACTTCTATAATATATATACCAGCCTTTAAATGGTTTAGTTTTATCTGATGTGTGGAAGTGGTTATGTCATTTTTGCAGTATATTATTTTGCCGGTTACATCAGTTATTCTGATATAGTCAATAGGTTTTCCGGATTCGTTGTTAATATACAGCTTGTCATAAAAAGGATTCGGGAAAACATTAATGTTTCCGGTAATGTATGAATCTGCAAGGTTCGTGTATTTTTCACCTACATAGATTGAATAGAAATGACCAGTCATGTTTTGAACAACGGCAGGATCGCCTCCGTTTATGTTTGTATTGGTATATCCGTTCCATATGTTTCCGTCAGCAGAAGTGTTAAACCATATGGATCCGCCGCATCCGTAAAATCGCAATACTGTATCAACAACAATATAATTTCCGAGCCAGTTGTGAGAAGCATTAGATGGAATATCCGCTACTCTTGTGAAATTTAAACCATCATCAGAAGTGCCGTGATATGAGCCATCTGCAGGCGCTCCTATATGTGACTGAAAATGCCATATCCCTTTGTATTTTATTACTGCAGGGTCAATGACCATTAAAGTGTCGCCGCTTATAAACCTTTTTCCCTGTTCAAACTCATAGTTGATACCGTCTGTTGAAATGGCAGAATAGGTGGTAATAGAAGAATCAGGAGGGAGTCCTGTGTTGGGTCCGCAGGAATAGTAAAGGCGTATGCTGTCAGAGTTGATAGCATAAAGTGTCGGGTCAAAAGGCCTCTGAAAATCCGGCGGCAGGCCGTTTACTGTTATTGATACCGGATATGTCCATGATGTCCCGCCATCATAGGAGAATTTTACTGCAACCTTGTCCCATGCCGGATTTGTTTGAAACGGTTCAGGAAACCACTGAAATGCAGCAATAAGGGTGTCGTCTTTCCACCTTATCACCGAAGGCACACTTGAAGAATCCTGAAATGTAACACAGTTGCTGAAAGAGATGCCGTCATCGCTCTCACATATCATAAGAGGGCTCTGCCACGGTCCGCTTTGAGAGTATACAAATAATGATAAAATTAAAAAACAGCATGTAAGGCTGACTTTTACCGGTTTGTTTTTTTGTAATAGTAGTTTCATAATATTTGTTTTTTTGATGTTAGCTTCCAATAGGGCTTATATTACAGGTTTCCACCATCAGTATTACGGTTTTTTGCAATGCTCTCGGTTTGTGCATGGTGCCTTTCGCTATTGTCACTCCTTGTTTTGGATTCAGTTCAATAGTGCCGCCTTCCGTGTCAATTAACAGTTTGCCTTCTATAACATAGAAGAATTCATCATCATTTTCATGTTTATGCCAGTGAAATTCGCCTTCAACTATTCCTATTCTTACAACACTGTCGTTAACTTTGCAAAGGGTCTGGTTAAACCATTTGTCTTTGCATGCCGACACTATCTCCGGAATATCTATTAATTCCTGTGCTTTATATTTTATATCAAGGTTGATATTGTATTTGTTTTCTTTATCCATGCAGTTATAATTTTATCAAAAGAATGAACAGGGTTCACATATTTTTATTTTGCTAAAAGTAATGCCTGTTGCAATACCAACAGAGTAAGGATGTTCTTTGATCGGGGCATCCCATGGCCCTATTGTAAATAGCATATACCGGAATGTTGGCTGCAGATACAGAAATAAGTTCTCTTTTAATTTATATTCAGCGCCAAAACCTATCTGAGCTAAAGCATTAAAAGTAGTTATTCCGGAATAACCATCAGCAATTTTCTCTTTTTCAGTAGTACCGTCATTATAGTTATATTCATTGAAATATCTTGAAGCTACATAAATACTCGGAGCAATTCCTGAATTAATGAATATTTTTAATTTGTCTTTTGTTGTTAAATAGTATTTTAAGTTTATTGGAAAATATGAAAAAATATTGACATGTCTTGCATTAATGGAACAAGTGTCGTAATTATAATCGTGTAAACATACTACATTGTCTAAGTGATATTTGTATCCTTCGTATGAAAAAAGTATACCTGTCTGTAAGTATAATCTTTCATTCTTCAAGTTTATATCTAATACTGTTCCTGCTGTATAACCTAATATTGGTTCTTCTCTTTCATTATAAGATTTTATTATTGATTCTGCAACTGTGTCTTCACTTGGATTGAATAGAGTCCTGTATGAGTAGTTTGGAGAAAAAAATACTTCACACTTTAGTTTTGATATTTTTTCTTCCTGTCCGTAAAATAATACAGGCAGGCAAATTAAAACTGATAATATTATTTTTTTCATAGACTCGTTTTTTTGAATCCTATAAGTTTTAATTACTGATTAACTGTTCTTTATTTGTTCCCGTTTTTCTTATTAAGAATAATCCGGCAAATGTAATGATTCCGTTTATTATTAACAGTTCAAAGCCGAAATTGTATCCGCTGAGCCATTGTTTTGAGTGTGTGTTCAGTATGTAGCAGATAACGGGTGACAATACGGTAATTACCGGCACGTATTTATCAATAACCTTATATTTTGTGAACAATCCGAATGAGTATAATCCTAAGAGGGGCCCGTAAGTATAACTTGCAATAGTAAATAACTTTTCAATTACAGCACGGTCATTGACAGCTTTGAAAATGATAATTGCTGCCATCATAAGCAAGGCAAAGCTTATATGTACCATATATCGTATTTTTTTCTTGTTCATAGCAGTATTTTTGTCCATCCCGAGGAAGTCTATGCTGAATGATGTTGTCAGTGAAGTCAGTGCCCCGTCGGCGCTGGGATAGGCAGCAGATATAAGCCCTATGATAAAGGCAATTCCTGCAACCGGGCCGAGATAATTGATGGCTATTACCGGAAAAATATCATCGGAATGCACTGGTAATGTAATATTGTTATGTTGAGCATATAAAAACATGGAGGCTCCCATAAACAGGAAAAGAAAATTGACAAATACAAGGATAAAACTGAACGTGTACATGTTTTTCTGTGCATCTTTAAGGTTTTTACAGCTGATGTTTTTCTGCATCATCTCCTGGTCAAGCCCTGTCATGACAATTGCAATAAAAGCTCCGCTGAAAAATTGCTTAAGATAAAAATTTTTGTCATTAAAATCTGTAAATATCATTTTTGAAAAATTGCTGTTTATCACATGGCTGAAAATGCCTTTGATGTCAGTTCCCATGCTTTTTGTTATGACAAAAATAGAGACTGCAAGGGCAAGAAGCATGAATGTCGTTTGTATAGTGTCTGTCCATATTATTGTTTTAACGCCGCCTCTCAGTGTGTACAGGATTATAAGAATAATAAATATGAGAGCAGTTGTGGTAAAAGGAATTCCCCATGCGTCAAATACAAATATCTGCAATACATTTACAACAAGGAACATCCGTAATGATGCACCTAAGATGCGTGACAGTATGAAATAAAAAGCCCCTGTCTTATGTGACCAGAAACCGAATCTGGATTCAAGGTATGAATATATTGATGTAAGGTTAAGCCTGTAATATAATGGTAATAATACACTGGCTATTATAAAGTAGCCTAACAGATATCCGAATGCGATCATCATGTACGAAAATTGTGTGTTTCCGACATTTCCGGGAATAGAAATAAAAGTAACACCCGAAAGCGAGGCACCTATCATTCCGTAAGCAACAACAAACCACGGCGACTTTTTATTGCCTATGAAAAATGCTTCATTATCCGACTTCTTTGATGTGATATAGCTTACTATAAACAGAAGGATAGTGTAAATCAGAAAACAGGTAAGAATAAAATATGGTGACACTTAATAGGGTTTTTAAATTTTATACGTTAAATTTGTATTTGCAAATTTAACATTTAACTTAGGAAAATGAAGAGGTTTTGTCTTAATATTTTTCAATGATAAATATCCGAATGAATAAATTTAAAGACATATTTACTTTTGTTAATAATAGTAATTTATTTGATAAAGATATTTATATATTTAATGATATTGATAAGGAATATTATAAAGAAAATTTTAATAGTATAAGAAAAACTACCCGTATAGGAATATTACTGGGCATTTTTATTATTATATCTTCTGCATTATTTGATATTCTGATTTTCCCTATATCAAGAACAATATTCTGGTATATTACTTATGGATTTATAATACC
>CAZSJF010000194.1:0-5778 GCA_964606705.1 uncultured Bacteroidales bacterium | reverse complement strand
TGTGTTGGGTGTGTTTGGTTGTGGTTTGAAGTTTTTTTAACGAATATCCCTAATTTCTTCCTCTATATCCCTTTATACTTACTTACAACCTCTCTCCTCAACTCATTAACATTAAAATTCCGTAATAAGGTCTCTAACTAGCTACTTTTTTAAAAACTTAAAATCCTTACCAATATACGTTCCTGAATCTCCAAGTATTTCCTCTATACGCAACAACTGGTTATATTTGGCTATCCTTTCAGAACGGCAGGCAGAGCCTGTTTTTATCATCCCTGTATTCAGTGCAACTGCAAGGTCAGCAATGGTCGTATCTTCAGTTTCCCCTGAGCGATGACTTATAACAGCTGTATATGAATTATTATATGCAAGATTAACAGCATTTATTGTTTCTGTCAGAGTACCTATCTGGTTAACTTTTATCAGTATTGAATTGGCCACCCCTTTGTCAATACCCTTCTGTAAACGCTCTGTGTTTGTCACAAAAAGGTCATCTCCGACAAGCTGTATCTTATTTCCAAGTTTTTCAGTCATTATCTTCCATCCGTGCCAGTCATCTTCCGCCATACCGTCTTCAATAGAAATTATCGGATATTTTTCAACCCATCCCTTCCAGTAATCAACCATTTGTTCTGAAGTTAATTTATCGCCTGTTGATTTATGCAGATGATAAACTTTTTCCTTAGGAAGATAATATTCCGAAGAAGCTGGATCCAGAGCAATATAAACATCTTCACCAGGCTTATACCCTGCTTTTTCAATAGCTTCAAGTATAACTTTTATTGCTTCCTCATTTGATTTCAGGTTCGGTGCAAATCCACCTTCATCACCGACATTTGTGGAATGTCCGTTCTTCTTAAGAACAGATTTAAGATTATGAAAAACCTCTGCACCCATTCTTAAAGCTTCGCTGAAAGAAGAAGCTCCTATGGGCATTATCATAAATTCCTGAAAATCTATGCTGTTGTCGGCATGTGAACCGCCATTAAGTATGTTCATCATAGGAATAGGGAGTATATTAGCATTTACGCCTCCTATATATCTGTATAAAAGTTGTCCTGTAGACTGTGCTGCAGCCTTCGCAACTGCAAGCGACACGCCGAGGATGGCATTAGCCCCTAAATTAGCTTTATTAGGAGATGCATCTATTTCAATCATCATTTTATCAATAGCCCCTTGGTCGGTAACATAATACCCCTTCAGTTCCTCGGCTAAAGTTTTATTGACATTTTCAACTGCCTTCATAACCCCTTTGCCGAGATATAATTTATTATCATTATCTCTTAATTCAACAGCTTCATGTGAGCCTGTTGATGCACCTGAAGGTATAGCAGCCCTACCTAACAATCCGTCATCAGTTAATACTTCAACTTCGATAGTCGGATTACCCCTGGAATCAAGGATTTGTCTTGCATGAATGTTCAAAATTGCGCTCATATTGATTATTTTTAATTATAATTAATTAAGGAGTAAATATATAATATTTTTCAATTGAAAAAAAAGGATAAAGTAAACTTTATCCTTCTATAAAAAATAATATAATATATTTTAGCCTATTCTTCTTTTGCTCTTTTCTTTTTTTTAGGGACTTTTGTTATATCTTTTTCGTCTGTTGTATCATCTGTATGTTCATCAACCTGTTCCTCCTCTTTTTCTTCCGCAGCAACATTGTCAACAACCTCTTCACTCACCTTACTCTGTGCCTCAACCTTTTTTTCCTTATCTGCAGTATGTTTTCTTCCCCTTCTTGTTGTTTTGGTTTTCTTTTCCTCTTTCTGGGCCAGTAAATTTTCGTTATAGTCAACCAGTTCTACCATGCACATTTCAGCATTATCTCCCAAGCGGGCACCCAGTTTTAATATCCTCAGATAACCTCCCGGCCTGTTGGACACTTTCTTTGCTATTTCTCTGAAGAGTTCAGAAACAGCCTCCTTATTCTGCAGATACCTGAACACCATCCTTCTAGAGTGTGTGGAATCGTCTTTGGACTTTGTTATTAAAGGTTCTACAAAAGACCGTAATGCTTTGGCTTTAGCAAGAGTTGTCTCAATTCTTTTATGAATAATCAACGACGAAGCCATATTAGACAACATTGCCTTCCTGTGATCACTGGTCCTGCTTAAATGATTAAAACTTTTTCTATGTCTCATTTCAATTATTCCTTTTCCAGTTTATACTTAGAAATATCCATTCCAAAATGCAAATTTTTCATAGCCACCAATTCTTCCAATTCTGTCAGAGACTTCTTACCGAAGTTTCTGAATTTCAACAAATCATTCTTATTAAATGAAACCAAGTCGCCCAATGTTTCAACCTCTGCAGATTTCAAACAATTCAATGCTCTTACAGACAGATCTAAATCTATCAACTTGGTCTTTAAGAGCTGCCTCATATGCAGTGATGTTTCATCAAATTCCTCAACAGCAGATTTTTCTTCCGTATCAAGGGTTATCTTTTCATCAGAAAACAGCATAAAATGATGGATTAATATTTTAGCCGCTTCTTTAAGAGCCTCTTTAGGATGAATCGAGCCATCAGTATCTATTTCAAAAACAAGCTTTTCATAATCCGTTTTCTGCTCAACACGGTAGTTTTCTATGTTATACTTGACATTCTTTATCGGTGTAAATATTGCATCCAGAAATATTGTTCCCAAAGGATTATCGCCATATCTGGTTTCTTCTGCAGACACATAGCCTCTTCCTTTTTCAATTGTTATTTCCATTGACAATTTCACAGAAGGCTCCATATTACAAATGACCAGATCCGTATTCAAAACCTGAAATCCTGAAAGGAATTTATTCAGATCGCCTGATTTGAATATATGCTGGTTGCTGATATTTACAACTACCTTCTCATTATTGACAGTATCTATCTGCCTTTTAAAACGCACCTGCTTAAGATTAAGCACGATCTCGGTTATATCTTCAATAACACCTTTTATTGTGGAAAACTCATGGTTAACACCCCCTATTTTTATTGAAGTTATAGCATAACCTTCAAGAGAGGATAACAAAATTCTCCTTAAAGCATTACCCACAGTAATACCATATCCTGGTTCCAATGGACGAAATTCAAACACTCCTTTAAATTCGTCCGATTCAATCATTATAACCTTATTCGGTTTTTGAAAAGTTAATGCCATTATGTATAATTTTAAATTTAACTGATTTATTATTTTATCTATTACTAATTCTTACTTAGAATACAACTCAACGATATACTGTTCATTTATCTTCTCAGGTATTTGTTCTCTTTCGGGATAATTGACAAATTTACCACTCAGAGAATTACTGTCCCATTCCAGCCAGTTAAACTTACCAGTCCTTGCTGACAATGAATTCATTATTACCTCAAGGGATTTGGATCTTTCTCTCACACTTATAATATCGCCTGCTTTCACATCGTATGAAGGGATATTTACCACTTTGTTATTCACTGTAATATGCCTGTGAGACACTAATTGTCTGGCTCCGCTTCTTGTAGGAGCAATTCCTAATCTGTAAACCACATTATCCAGACGTGCTTCAATCAACTGGAGTAAAACAATACCGGTGACGCCTTTTTTTCTGGAAGCTCTCTCAAATAAATTTCTAAACTGCCTTTCTAATATACCGTATGTATATTTGGCCTTCTGTTTTTCCAGCAGCTGATTTCCATATTCAGACTGCTTGGGCTTCTTTTTAGAAGGACCATGCTGACCGGGCAAGTAATTTTTTCTTTCGAAATATTTATCCGGACCATATATAGCATCTCTGAACTTTCTTGCAATTTTTGTTTTTGAACCGATATATCTTGCCATAACTTTATAATATTATATTATTCTTTTAAACTCTTCTTCTTTTTGGCGGCCTGCAACCGTTATGAGGCAAAGGTGTAATATCTACAATCTCTTTAACCTCTATTCCTTCGGAATGGATAGTTCTTATTGCAGATTCTCTGCCCGCTCCAGGGCCTTTTACATAAACCTTAACTTTCCTTAGTCCTGCAGTATATGCTTCCTTGGCACAATCAGATGCTGCAACCTGAGCAGCATAAGGGGTGTTCTTTTTAGAGCCCTTAAAACCCATTTTGCCTGCGGAAGACCAGGAAATCACCTGTCCTGTATTATTAGTCAGGGAAATAATAATATTATTAAAAGAAGCATGGATGTGAGCTTCTCCCTCAGCTTCCACCTTTACAACCTTTTTTTTCGATGTTTTAGTACCTTTTATCATAAATTATTTTCTCATAAATACTCATTAAACTTAATTTTTATGCTTTAGGGGCTTTCTTTTTATTTGCAACTGTTTTTTTCTTTCCTTTTCGCGTCCTTGCATTATTCTTAGTGCTTTGTCCCCTGACCGGCAATCCCTGCCTGTGACGCATACCCCTGTAGCACCCGATATCTATCAAACGCTTAATACTTAACTGAAATTCAGAGCGAAGCTCTCCTTCAATCTTACATTTTTCATTGATCAGGTTACGGATTTTAGTTTGCTCATCATCCGTCCATTCCTGAACCTTTTTGTCCCAGTTAATACCTGCATTCGTCAAAATCTTCTGTGCAGTACTTCTGCCTATTCCGAAAATATAAGTTAATCCTATTTCTCCTCTTTTGTTTTTAGGTAAATCTACCCCAGCTATTCTAGCCATACTAATTATTTTTATATTTATAAAATTACTTTACAATTAACCTTGTCTTTGTTTAAATTTAGGGGTCTTTTTATTAATAATATATAACTTGCCTTTTCTTCTGACAATTTTACAATTACTGGACCTTTTTTTTATAGATGCTTTAACTTTCATCACTTATTATTTTTAAAACTTATTTATATCTAAAAGTTATTCTTCCTTTAGTCAGATCATATGGAGACATTTCCAGTTTCACTTTATCGCCGGGTAATATCTTAATGTAATGCATCCTCATCTTCCCTGAAATATGAGCAGTAATTACATGCCCATTTTCCAACTCCACTCTAAACATAGCATTACCCAGTGATTCTATCACGGTACCATCCTTTTCAATTGATGACTGTTTTACCATATTTTATAAAAACTATTCAATTCTTATGCAAATTTAATACTTCTTCAATAAATTCAAAAGAAGACAATATTTCTGCTTTATTTTTTCTAACCACTACTGTATGTTCAAAATGTGCAGAGGGCTTGCCGTCTTTAGTTCTTATTGTCCATCCGTCATTATCCTGAAAGACCTCCTTAGCACCCATATTGATCATAGGCTCAATACAGATTACCAGTCCTTCCCTGAGTTGTGCCCCTGCCCCTTTCTTACCGTAATTAAAAACCTGAGGGTCTTCATGGAGTTCTTTGCCTATTCCATGCCCTACAAGGTCTCTAATAACTGAAAACCCATTGTTTTCAATATGACTTTGTATCGCAAAACCTATATCTCCAACCCTGTTTCCAATTACAGCTACCTCTATTCCTTTATATAAAGCCTCTTTTGTAGCTTTCAGCAATTCGGATTTATCCCTGTCTATCTCTCCTATCCCAAATGTATAAGCCGAATCACCATAAAACTCATTTTTTATAACCCCGCAATCTATAGATACTATATCTCCAGTTTCTACAACTCTGTTGCCGGGAATACCATGCACTACCTGATCATTAACAGATACACACAGTGTATTGGGATAATCATTATACCCTTTAAAACCGGGAATCGCTCCGTTATCCCTTATAAACTCTTCAGCAATCTTATCCAAAAAAGCAGTTTTAACACCAGGTTTTAAATATTTACAAACCTCTGCCAAACAACCACCAAACACACCCAACACA
>CAZSJF010000193.1:0-5788 GCA_964606705.1 uncultured Bacteroidales bacterium | reverse complement strand
TCGGGAGTTTTTCAGATGAAAGAGCAGTTGAAAAAGGCATAGATTTGATAAAAAAGCAGAATCCAGATATTGTTTTTTTTACAGGTGATATGATAAATATTGTTGCCGCAGAAACAGAAAGATATACAGCTTTGTTAAGGAGTATTACTGCTCCTTATGGCAAATATGCTGTTCTTGGCAATCATGATATCAATGACTACAGAAAGGTTGACAGTATAAAAGCTGATAGTGAAAATATCAGCCTGCTTATAAGAAACATTAACGACATGGGATTTAAAATGCTTGTTGATGAAAGTGTTATTGTAAAAAAAGGTGTTGATTCTATAGCTGTTGTGGGAGTTAACAATTGGGGGCTACCGCCTTTCCATAAGAATGGTGACATAAATAAAGCTATTGAAGATGTGAAAAATGTTGCTTTTAAAATATTACTTTCTCATGACCCTAGCCAGTGGGACGAACAGATTACAGAAAAAACCGATATTGCCCTGACCCTTTCAGGACACACACATGCCATGCAGTTTGGTATCAACTGCTGCGGAATAAGATGGAGCCCTTCAGGGTATTATTATAAAAGATACCTTGGGCTTTACCGTGAAAAAGGGCAATATCTGTATGTTAATGCAGGCTTTGGTTTTATAGGGTTTCCGTGCAGGGTTGGAATACGCCCTGAAATAACGGTAATAATTTTAAAGAAAAAAAGATGAGGATATGTTATTATTTTGTAATTTAGTATTTCTAAAGGAGAAAATGCTGTGAAATAATTTATATTTTCAAATGAAGGAAGTACAAGTTTTGTTGATAATAATACTTTTTCTGAGTGTGTCTTCTTTTCGCAGTGTAAAAATGGAAGAGAAAGAAAAATCATTTATGATAAAAGGGCTACAGAAAAATTTACCGGACGGAAAAATTGATCTGGAAAACGTTAAAAAGTTTATTCTTTCTAAGCTGAAAGATGGATTAGACCCTAAATATACCTACCATTGTGTTGACCACACTATTGATGTTTACAATGCATGTGATTTGTATGCTAAAATGGAAAAAATAGGCCCTAAAGAGCGTATACTTCTTTTAACTGCAGCATTATATCATGACTCAGGTGTTTTGAAGGTATGGGTGGGACATGAGGAAGCTTCCGTTGAACTGGCAAAAGAAACTTTACCGGGTTTCGGATATAGCGAAGAAGATATTAAGATAATTTCTGGCTTGATACGAGCAACCAAGCTACCGCAAAATCCTCTGACACATCTTGAGAAAATTATTTGTGATGCTGACCTTGATTACCTCGGGCGTGACGACTTCTCTATGATAGCCATGAGGCTGCAGCATGAGTGGAATGTTACAGGATTTAAAAAAACTACCCTGAAAGAATGGTATGAATTGCAGATAAGATTTTTGTCTAATCATAAATATTTTACTGAATCTGCAAATAATATGAGAAATGAAAAAAAACAGCAGAATTTGAATGAAATTAAGGAAATGCTTATTGTTAACAAGTATTGAAGTAAGATATCAGATATAAAAATTTTATTAAATCAGGGGCCGGAATTTTCTCGGCTTTTTTTGTGTTTACAGGCTGAATGATGATGTCAAAAGAAGAAGTAAAAGAGCAGATCAAAAAATTGTCTGATGAGATCAGGGAACACAATTACAGATATTATGTCCTCTCTAATCCTGTTATCAGTGATTACGATTTTGATATGCTTCTGGAAAAACTGATAAGACTCGAGACTGAGTATCCTGAATTTGCAGAGCCTGATTCCCCTGCAAAAAGAGTGGGCGGAGAAGTTACCAAAGAGTTTAAACAGGTGAAACATAAATATCCTATGTTATCACTCGGAAATACATATTCGAAAGAAGAAGTGCAGGAATTTGATGAGAGGGTAAAGAAATCTGTAGGCAGTGATGTTGAATATGTATGCGAATTAAAATATGACGGTGTTTCTGTCAGCCTGATATATGTTAATGGTTCGTTATTGCAGGCGGTTACAAGAGGAGACGGTATTCAGGGGGATGATATTACAGTAAATATAAAAACCATAAAAAGTATTCCTCTTAAATTAAGGGGAAGCGATTACCCTTCAGAGTTTGAAATACGTGGCGAAGTTTATATGACACGCGAAACGCTTGAAAATATTAATGAAGAAAGAACAGAGATAGGAGAAATACCATTTGCCAATCCGCGTAATGCAGCTTCAGGAAGCCTGAAATTACTTGACTCCAGAGAAGTGGCAAAACGGCATCTGGATTGCTTTTTATATTATCTGCCTGGAGAAAGCCTTGGAATGAAAACCCACTATGAAAATCTTGCAAAAGCAAAGGATTGGGGTTTTAAAGTATCTCCGTATATAGTCAAATGCAGGAATATAGACCGGATATTTGATTTTATCAATGAATGGGATAAGGAAAGGAAAAATCTGCCTTTTGATATTGACGGTGTGGTGATAAAAGTCAACTCAGTTGAGCAGCAGGAAAAACTTGGATATACTGCAAAAATACCGCGCTGGGCTATTGCATATAAATATAAGGCAGAACGTGTTGCGACAAAATTATTGTCAATAGATTATCAGGTTGGGCGTACGGGAGCCGTTACCCCTGTTGCAAATCTTCATCCCGTACATCTTGCAGGCACTATCGTCAAAAGGGCTTCCCTGCATAATGCAGATATAATCCGTAATCTTGATGTGAGGATAGGAGATACAGTTTATGTTGAAAAAGGCGGTGAGATAATTCCTAAAATTGTAGGCGTTGAATTATCTGACAGAAGTCCTGACCTTGTTCCTGCCGTGTTTGCAGTGAAATGCCCTGAGTGTGGCACCTTGCTTGTCAGGAAAGAAGAGGAGTCTGCTCATTACTGCCCGAATGAACAGGAATGCCCGCCCCAGCTTAAAGGTAAAATAGAACATTTCATCAGCCGCAAGGCAATGAATATCGCCACGGGTTCTGAAACTGTGGCCTTGCTGTTTAGTAAAGGGCTTATAAAGAATATTGCGGATATTTACGACCTTAAGAAAGAACACCTCATTGACCTTGAACGTTTCGGCAGTAAGTCGGCAGATAATCTTATTGAAAGTATTGAAAAATCAAAGAATGTGCCGTTTGACAGGGTCCTTTATGCAATAGGAATAAGATATGTCGGAGAAACTGTTGCGAAAAAGCTTGCGTCATATTTTGAAAATATTGACAATTTATCCAAAGCAGCATTTGAGGAGCTTACAAATGTTGATGAGATCGGTGATAAAATCGCACAGAGCATAACGGAGTATTTTAAAAATCCTGTTAATATTGAGGTTGTAGGAAGACTCAGGAATAAAGGCATTAATTTTATATTTACGGAACATACTGTAAGGGCTTCAGATATTCTGCAGGGTAAAACATTCGTTGTGACAGGCGTTTTTATCAACTTCTCAAGGGATGAGATAAAAAAGAAAATAGAGGAGAATGGGGGTAAAAATCTCAGTTCTGTTTCGGGTAATACGGATTATCTGCTGGCCGGTGAAAACATAGGTCCTGCCAAACTTGCAAAAGCAAAGAAATTAGGAATAACAATATTATCCGAAGAAAAATTTCTTGAAATGATAAACGGATAAAACTATTTTTTAATTTGCATAAAAATTAAAATATGAATATGAGAATAAAAATTTTCTGTCTGTTGATTTTTTTGATACCGGTATTTTTGCATGCGCAGAAAACATATACTATTCATGGTAAAATTGCCGGTTGTGTTCGCGATACTGCTTATCTTCAGGATTTTTACGGATACAGGAATACTACCATTGACACTGCGATTATTGACAAATCCGGAGATTTTGAATTTAACCTTTCGGATAAAGATTATACCGGTTTTTACAGGGTTAAATTTGCAGACCGTAAATATGTTGATGTGATTTTTAATAAGGAAAACATAAGTTTTTCTTCTGTATATGATTATCTGAATGATAGTTTGAAAATCACAGGCTCAAAAGAAAATGCGATATTTCATGAATACAAAATGGAAAGGGAAAAAAATCAGTCCCTGCTTGACATGTTAAATCAGTATTTGCACGAATACCCTGTAGCAGAGCCGTTTTATAAAAAAATTCAGGAAGAATTTATCAGGATTAATAAGGAAGAAGAGAATTATATAAATAATCTGGTTAAAAAAAATGCAGGTATGTATGCTGTAAGGGTTATTAAATCAGACCAGAATCCGATGCCTCCTGTAGATATGCCGGAAGCCCAGAAAGTGAATTATGTAAAGCAGCATTTTCTTGATGCAATTGATTTCAGTGATTCGACGTTGATAAAAAGTGCACTGATAGAATCACAGGCGTTGAGCTATTTCAGGCTTTATATGGAGAAAAATATGGATAAGGAACAACAGGAAGAAGCGTTTATAAAAGCCGTTGACAATATTATGGGAAGGGCAGGGGTGAATATTACAGTTTATAATTTTGTCCTTGATTTCCTGTCAAGAGCTTTTGAAAAAACTGATTATGACCTGGTATATACATATCTTATGGAGACATATGCAATGACAAACAGTTGTGAAAGTGATGAAAAAAAACTTGAATTAAAGGAAAAAATTGAAAAGATGAAAAGCCTTGCACCGGGTAAAACAGCTCCTGACTTTGAAATGACAAATCCTTCTGACAGCACTAAAACTAAACTTTCAGATATTAAAGCTGATTATATACTGATTATTTTCTGGGCGAGCTGGTGCCCGCATTGTAAAGTAACATTGTCTTCATTACGTGATGTCTATAGCCAATATAAAAGTAAAGGACTGGAAATCCTAGCTATATCTATTGATAAAGACGGAAAGGAATGGATGGATGCAGTTGTCAGCAACGGGTATTCATGGCTGAATTATTCTGATCTGCAGGGATGGAAAAGCGGCATACCTGTAATGTATAATGTCAGAGCTACTCCGACAATGTATCTGATAGACCAAAACAGGAAGGTAATTTCCAAACCCCTTACTATAGAACAGCTGAATAAAAAACTTTCGGAACTGATCAAATAATATTTTTTATTATTTCAATTTTTTTTGCAGTTGGCAGGTTGCCGTCAATCCAGTTGATTTTGAATCCCTCACGTTCCATTTTCCTGAACCATGTCATCTGCTTTTTGGCAAACTGGTGTATGGCGGTATTAAGTCCCTGATACATGTTGTCATAATTTATCTCTCCTGAGATATGCTGTGCAATATATCTGTATTCAAGCCCGTAGTATCTGAGTTTTTCAATGGGAATGCCTTTATCAATCAATATTCTCACTTCTTCAATCATTCCTGATTGTAATCTTTGCAGCAGCCTTTCTGTAATTCTTTTACGGATTGTTTCCCTGTCAAAATAAATGCCGAATATTATGGAATCTGTTTTTCCGTATGTATATGTGGCGTTTTCTTCCGTAAGGCATATTTCCACAGCCTTTACCAGCCTGCTTCTGTCCTTTGTGTCAGTAATATTATGCAGTTTGCGTTTTTCTGAAAGTATTCTTATAAGTTCTTCGTTGCTTTTCTGGTTAAGCAGCTTTCTTATGTTTTCGTCAGCACTAACTTCATTCATTTTATATCCTTTCAGAATGGATTCAATATACATTCCTGTGCCGCCACACATGACAGGTGTTTTACCTTTCACTACAACTGACTTATATGCTTTATGGAAATCCCTGACGAATTCGAAGAGGTTATATTCATAACCTGCATCAACGATGTCAATCAGATGGTAAGAAATTTGCGTGTTATTTACTATGTAGTCGTTCAGATCTTTTCCTGTTCCGAACACCAAAACCAAACACACCCAACACA
>CAZSJF010000192.1:0-5814 GCA_964606705.1 uncultured Bacteroidales bacterium | reverse complement strand
TGTGTTGGGTGTGTTTGGTGTGCGTTTTGAACTGTAATTTCCCATGTTATTATCCATACTTTTTATTTGTTTAAATTATTTACAATTAATTTCAATATATCTTTTATTTACCAGAATTTGATTTTTATTGCTGCGTATAAGCACATTTTGAAAAGCAGGAAGCCATGTTTAAACCGGGATATATTGGTTTTTCCATACAATCTTTCGTGATAGCGTACAGGTAAATCAATTATTTTAAGATTGAGTTTAAATGCCCCGAATAGTAGGTCGTAATCTCCGAAGGGGTCGAATTCCCCGAAAAACGAACGGTTTTTTCTGAGCCTTTCGTAGTCTTCCCTGAACATAACTTTTGTTCCGCAAAGAGTGTCTTTTATGGGCTGGTCAAGGAACCATGAAAACATTATGCTGAAAAATTTGTTGCCCAAAACGTTAAGGAACCTCATTGCTCCTTTTTTCATGGGATATACCAGCCGTGAACCGTTTATAAATTCGCCTTTTCCTGTTGCTATAGCTTTATAAAATTTTGGCAGATCTTCCGGATGTACAGTAAGGTCGGCATCAAGTATCATGAGAATGTCTCCTGTGGCAATAGAAAATCCTTTTCTTACTGCATCGGCCTTGCCTTTGCCTTCCTGTTTTGCAATTTTTATATCATGTGTGGATTTGAATTTTTCCTGTACTTCCTGTATTTTATTCCATGTGTCATCCGCTGAATGGCCTTCGATAAAAATTATTTCTATGTGTTTGCTGAATACAGGGATACGCTTTACAGCTTCTTCAATATTACCGCTTTCATTTCTTGCAGGGATGATAATAGAAACGGAATACTTTTCATCAGTATTGTTATATTGTGGTTCAGGCCTTGCAAAAACAAACTGATTCAAGTCCAGATAGTTTATCAAAGGAAGCCTTGCAATAAACTTATTGAAAATATATGATATAACCGGAATGTTAAATGGGATAAGCATTCTTCTGTTTTGCCTGTAAACCTCAAATCCTGCGAGATACAACAGGTTAATGATATCTCTGTGTGAAAGCCAGTTTTGCTGGGGTGTTTTCTTTTTTATTCCTGCTGTTTCAGCAAATTTTATAAATGGCTCCCATATATAATTATAATATGTGACAATCACATGTGTACGGCTGTGGCAAACTTTTTTGAGCTCTTTAAATACTTTTTCAACGTCTTCCAGGTATCCTATAAGATTTGAGAGAATGATGACATCAAATTTTTCATTTATTTGAATATCCTCTGCCGGCATTACTTTAAAATCAAGTGCAGGGAATTGTTTCTTTGCATTTTCAATCATTTTTTCGCTGAAGTCAACCCCTAATTTTTTCCTGCCTTTCACCGCTGCAAGCAATTCGCCTGTGCCGCAGCCTATTTCCAGAACAGAACAATCCTCATGCAGAAAATAATTGCAGTATTCAGTTATTGAATTCCAGTAATACGACTTGGAATTCCTGTATCTGCTCCTGCTGTCAGCTATACTGTCGAAATATGATTTTATATTTTCTGTGTTGTTTTTTCTCATCCAGGTTTAAGGTTTTTCCGCATAAATGATCACAGAGCCTGCAATTTCTTTTATTAAAGGAATTTTTTCAGAAATTTTTCCCAACCTGTTTACAAAGTTAAGCATAAATTCCGGAGTTTTAGGATGTAAAAAGTCATAAGGAAAAATGTTGACATTTTTAAATCCCGTATTTTTAAGCAATTTTGAAGTGTTCCATCGAACAATGGCAGTTTCATCAGGAGAATCTCCCATCAGCTTTTTAATAAACGGTATGTTTTTCTGTATGAAGATCTGCGGGTTTAACATGTTGGGCTCGGCAAAAATCATTTTTCCTTCAGGCTTCAAAACCCTGAAAATTTCCTTAAAAGCCTTTTCAATATCCAGGTGGTGCAGGACTGAACTGCCGAATACACCGATGAAACTGTTATTTCCAAAACTTAGATTCATGGCATCATCGGTTTTAAAAGCCACATCGGGAAGTTTCGCCTTTGCTTTATCTAAAAGTGTCTGAGAGATGTCTATTGCGGTTATTTTTGCCTTGGTTTTATTATATACTTTTTCTGTAAACAAGCCTGTTCCGCATCCGATTTCAAGGATGTTGCTGTTTCCGGTGAATTCCCCCATTTTTATAAAATAATCAGCCCGCCTTTCCGCCCTGACCTTTCCTGCAGGAGTAATCCATCCCCATATATCTTCAGCATGTTCAGAGATTTTATTGCCGTGATTTATTTCGTGTTCTATTCGGCTTGCCATTTTTATAAACTTCAGAGTTCGAAATTCATTATTATATTGTTCGTTATTCAGGGTATAAATTACCTGCCCCCGAATACTATACTTCCCAGCCTTATCATTGTGCTTCCTTCTTCTATAGCTGTTTTATAATCATCCGACATACCCATTGATATTTCCCTGAAACTTTCAGTGCCGGCAAAAAAGTAGTTTTTCAGTTTATTGAAATGATCTTTTAATGCTCTGAATTCTTTTCTGACGACTTCCATATCATCTGTAAATGTTGCCATTCCCATGACACCTGTTATTTTAATATTTTTCATTTCCAGATATTCATGTGATTTTAGCATTTCTTCCGCTTCATTTATAGATAATCCGAACTTTGTCTGTTCCTGTGCTATATAAAACTGAAGCAGGCAATCTATAATCCTGTTGTTTTTCAGCGCTTCCTTATTTATTTCTTTCAGCAGTTTCAGGCTTTCAACACTGTGTATCAGGTTTACAAAAGGGGCTATGTATTTCACTTTATTGGTCTGCAAGTGCCCCACAAAATGCCATTCAATATCTTCAGGCAACAGGGGATGTTTTTCCACTAATTCCTGAACTTTGTTTTCACCGAATATTCTTTGCCCCCATTGATAAGCTTCGCTGATATTTTGTACGGTCTTTGTTTTAGAAATAGCTACTAATTTTACATCAGCAGGAATATCTGTATGTATTTTATCCAGATTATTTCCGATTTCCATATTCAAAAGATATTTTTATTAAAAACAAAAATACATTAAAAATGAGATATATGAAAATTCTTTTTGTACGCAACCTTTTTCATTCTTATAACATCTATTAACAAAATAAATTTAAAATTAAAATATAAAACTTTCAGGGAATATTCTGATAACAAAGTTATCTATATGTCGTAAAAGTAAAAAAACCGACCGTTCGTTAAATGAAAGTGACCGTTTACACAATTTGTCTTGTTTATTATCTGAATTTTGTTTAATTTTACTTAATATTAAATTAATCAATTCGTGTTGAAACATAAAACCATATTAATTGTTTTATTTGTATTTATTCTCAATACTTTTTTATTCTCTGAAGGGACAAAAGAAATAATGCCAACGGGTTACAGCTATGGCAGGATAGAAGTATACCCATACTTCAGCAATTTTGCTCTTTATAATTCTGCTGAAGAAAACAGGTTGAATATAAGGATAAAAGAGGTAGGAGAAAAAATATATTTCGGTTTTGGACGAATATTTGATGCATACCAGTCTCAGCAACTTGATCTGGAGTACAGGATTAAAAACCCTTCAGGTGTGATAGTGGCAGGGCCGGCCTTTGTTCCTGTTTCCGGTAACGGATTTATTAACAGTTATGATGAAGCAATAAAAGGCCCGAATACGATAGCCACCGGAGGTTATTCTCCTGTAACTTTTGTTCCCGCTACTACAGGAGATTATTATATAGAATTTAACTATACCGGTTCCGAAAGGAGAGAAATGGAATTTTTTGATATTACCGTTGCAAATTCATCTAATCAGGCAGTAAAAGGAAGGGTATGGTCAAAGGCATGGCAGATGACAACGACTTCTTCTATCTCTCCGGATGATTATCAATATCCTTTTGATGGGAAAATGTATATATATGCAGATGACGGGATAGTTACTTCCATAGACTTCAATGGCATGAAGCCTTATGTCTTTACTTTGTCGGCAAATGAAACGGGATGTTTTAATACAGGAAATTTCCTTAGTGACCGCAAATCTGTTTATGGGTTAAATACCTATCCGCAATACAAGATTTTTTTCAATGAACCTGACTCAACATGTTTTCCGACAGGCTTTTTTGGCGATATAACTGCTCCGACAACATTAACCGGTTGCCCTCCAAATGACTGGGATATTAATATTTCAGTAAATAAGGAGGGATTTGTTAAAATAGTATTAGATCTTAACGGAATACCCGGTTATCAGAGCGGCAGTAAAGATGTATTGATGTATAAAAATGTTAATGTCGGAGTCAACAGTATCTCATGGAATGGCCTTAACGGACTTGGAAGTATTGTCCCAAGTGGTACAAATATAAAAATCATAGTTTCTTATTTTAATGGCCTTACTAACCTGCCTCTTTATGATGTGGAACGGCTAGAACAGGGATATAAGGTCAGAATAAAAAAACCTTATGTTGTTGATTCCATTCCTGCACTTTTCTGGGACGATTCCGATATGCCAGGTTATTATGACCCTCCGGATGAAGGCTGTACGGATGTTAACGGCTGCCATGCTTTCTCTGTTGATTTTTTTGGTGATGAAAATACAATAAATACATGGTGGTATGTTGGTAATGATATAAAAGACAGTGTTGATTTAATTTTTATATATGCAACTGTAAATGCAGGAAATGATACTACTTTGTGTTTGTTTGATAGTACTCTTACTCTTCATGGCGTGATAACGAATGCTTCAGGGGGAGTGTGGAGCGGGGGGAGTGGTTCTTATTCACCTAATAACAATACATTGAATGCTGAATATCATTTTTCTAATTCAGAGATATCTGCTGGTACCGCACAATTAACCCTGACAACAATAAATACTAACGGCTGCCCTGCATTATCAGATAAAATAAAGTTTACTCTTAAAAAAGCACCTGTTGCCGATGCCGGTACAGATAAAACTATATGCAATAATTCATCAGTTGAACTTACAGGCTTGGTGTCGAATGCAGGAAACGGGAAATGGTATGGTGGTACAGGTACTTTTTCTCCTTCAAATTCAGGATTGACCGTAACATATATGCCAGGTGTCGGAGACGTAAATAATGGCTTTGTTGATATTACTTTTGAGACAACAGCTAATGGCTCTTGTCCTGCAGTGACGGATCAGATAACATTATTTTTCTTTCCTTCTGTTGAGTATTCGGTAAATTACAGTGACGACCATTGTAAAAGCGGTATAGGGGATGCTTCTGTTAATGTCACAAATGGAAACGGTAATTATTCTTATATATGGAACAATAATGAGACTTCGCAAAATATTAACGGGTTGTCTTCAGGAGTGTATTATTTTACTGTTACTGATGCTAATAACTGTACAGTAAGTGATGAAGTGGTAATAGGAGATATATCCGGCCCGGATCCTGATTTTTATGCCAATCCTGAAATAATGGAACATGATAATCCGTATACTCAGTTATCTGATAATTCTTTCGGATACAGCCTTATTACTTCATGGACATGGGATTTCGGAGACAGTTCCGCTATGGAAATAATGAAAAATCTGGATCATACTTTCCCCGGATCCGGGCATTACAATGTCAAACTTATAGTTGAGGATATATTCGGCTGTAAGGACTCAATAATAAAAGAACTGATAGTAAAGGATATTTTTACAGTATATATTCCTAATGCATTTACTCCTGATGGTGATGGAATAAACGACAATTTCTATCCCAAAGGTGTTAGTATTGATGCCGAAGGATATGAGTTTTACATTTATAACAGGTGGGGTAATCTGGTTTTTAATGTAAAACTCATATCCTTCGGCATCAAAACAACCCCCCAAACACACCCAACACA
>CAZSJF010000191.1:0-5830 GCA_964606705.1 uncultured Bacteroidales bacterium | reverse complement strand
TCCGGCATTACTCCTGGAGGTTATACTAATTTAATATTAAATCGTGATGGCGGAAAAGTTGGTATTGGATTGAATCCCAGGGCTCCTTCAGGAGCAGATTATTGTGGGGGAGCTAGCTGTTCTTATTTTGATCCAGGATCAACTTTATCTGTTAAGGGAAATTTATCAGTTGGTAATTTTGCATATGCTACAACAGCTGCGCCTACAGATGGAATGATAGTAAAAGGCAAAGTTGGGATTGGGACAATAAATCCTATGGCCAACCTACAGATTTCAGGTAATATCACAAATAATTGGCAAAGGCCTCTTTATGTCCAGATGGATGCCTCGGCTTGGGACGTCTTTACTGCAGCGTTTGCAAATGCTTTAAGGTATGGTGTCGCAATGGGTGCTTATAATGCAGATACTAAGGGATCTATCAGTGCTTATAGATTTACAGATGGTTATGGAGCAACGCCTGTTGATCTAATATTAAATCGTGAGGGTGGAAACGTTGGTATTGGCGGCGGGAAGAACCCGTTGATGACACCAGGCGCAAAACTAGATGTTCGTGGGAGCGTAAGAATAGGTAGCGGCGCTTCAGTTTCGGGCGCAGTTCTTTGCTGGACGGCTACTAATATTATAGGAAGGTGTTCCACTGCGCCGAATGCATCCGGTATATGCACTTGTAATGATATACCATAAATTAAATTTTATTTAATATAATTAAAAAAAGAAGATGCCTAAAAAGTTTATTTTTTCACTCTCAATATTTTTAATATCTTTTACCTTTCTACTTTTTGTAAGAACGGATATAGCCGAGGCACTAATAATAGTCACTGGCAGGGCCTTTGGTGAAGCTCCCGATTTTTGGGATGGTTGCTCACCGCTTCTTAATGTTTCTTTAAGGTTTGGTGGTATTTCTTATATGGCCAATTGTAATACGGGCACTTTTACCTTTACGAACGTTACTGAACAACCAGCTGGGACCCCTATGATTATTTATTACGATGATCCAGGTAGGCCATCTGGTTCAATCGTTATTAGATATTTTGGCAGCGGTAACGTTAGCGGAGCTAATATTTTTCAAGATACTGTAACACTGCGGAGCGATGATGGAAATCCAGTGACTACTGGAAATATGAGTCTCTGGGATAATAATAATGACTCCGCTATTAATTTTGAGGTACCACCAGCAAATATTACTTGTAACGTTCCGATTTATACAATACCAGCTAATGGCTTGTGCGTTGAGAATAATCAAACTTTATCAATCCCTGCTGGTGTTATTTTTTCTCCAGTTGATAATGGCGGGAATCCAACCAATGTTATGACCCCGATGCTAAGTGTTTTAGGAACTTATTCTGGCGGTTCAGAAATTTTGTATCTATCGGGTGCTGGTGCGTCTCTTAGCATTTCGGGAAATTTTATTACCCCAACTTATGTATATTATATAGCGATGGGTGATGTAACAGTTAATGCAGCAGTCAGTTATATTAATTTATCTCTTGCCCCGATTAACACTGCTGCAGATTATACATACACTTCTCTTGCCCTCTCTGTAAGTGGTAACTTTATTATTAGTAATAGCAGCAACATAGCAACGGTTACTACTCTCAGATTTAATCTAGGCGGGAATCTTACGGTTGGAGGCGCGTTTAATATTGGTTCTGGCTTAACCGCGGGGCCTAACACTGTGAGAGTAGACACTGGTACTTTTAATATTACGACAGGAACCCTTAACATAGGTAGTAATGTCGATGTGCAGAATAGGAATTTTGGAATTCTCTATGCCTATAATTCCAATATCACGATCAATGGAAATCTGTTCATAGACAGAAAGGGAACATTAAGCGTTACTACCCCTGGTATCGGAAGTACTTTAGCTCATATATATATTAGCGGAAACTGGGTTAATGGTAGGGCCGGGATACTTCCTTTGTGGAATAATGGGACGTTCGTTGCTGGATACGGGACAGTTACTTTTCAGGGTTCTGGAGATTCATATATTAGAGGCAATAATGATTTTTATAATTTTGAGGCAAAGACAGTGAAGAGACTTTTTTTCCAATTCGACTTAACCCAAGGTATTCTATCAGGCGGCAAGCTTACGATTAATGGAAATACCTGGTGTTCTTTTGTAACTCTCGGTTGCACTATAACTGGAGCGCCAAACGAATGTGGCGTGGGCGAAACCTGGGTTCTTGATTTAAATCCTGGGTCTGGTTACGATATTGAATTTGTGGATGTTAGTAATAGTTATTCCACTTCTAATATTGACGCCCAAAACTCAAGAGATTCAGGTGAAAATTCTCCTTCCTGGAATTTTGAAGCTTTTACAATTCAAGAAAGTTATTATAACCTTTCTGGATACGCCTGGTCGCCAAATATTGGTTATATCAGTTTTAATAGCCGGAATTGTGATACTAATTTAGATTGTCTCATAGACAACCCTCAATGCGGGACCGTGGGAACTTCTATTCCGACCTATGGAGTTCGCCTTCCCTATGAGTCTGATCCAAATTATCCTTATTTGGAGGGATATGCTTGGGCAGGCGGAGGCGAAGATGCTGATGGAAATCAGTTGCCAACTATTGGATGGATACGGTTTGATCCACCAGACCCAACACCTCCTTGGAGTCTTCCAATAACTGTGCCTCACCCTGAGCCGCCAGGTTTTATGGCTTTTAATAACTCAGATCCATCATTTTATCAATCTTCACAGATTCAAGGTTTTATTAGGGCATGTATCGCAGCTCCAAATTCCTCTATTGATTGTGGTGGTGGAGTTGATGCTGCTCCAGAGAGTGGTGGTAGTAATCCTTCGAGCTGGGCTGGTTGGATATTGATGTCTGGGTATTGGCTCGATGAGACTTTAGATCTTCCTAATGGCGAAATGGAAGACTTTTGGGTAAGAAAATATACTACTCTGAGTGAACTTTATGGTTGGGCTTGGGGTGGTGGTGGTACTCAAGCGACAAATGACGGCAGTGGGGTAATCGGTTGGATAAGTTTTAACCATCGGAATTGTGATAATGATGGAGATGGCACAATGGAAGTTGGTGAGGGTTTAAGACGTTGTAGCGGAAACTCATCAATAATATGCGCTGTGGATGATAATTGTGAATTTTTTGGGGCAGGAGTTTGCCAGGCGGTAAATACTGGGGCAGGTAGTAGAGCTTGCAGTTTAAAGCCAGAGCGGGTATGCGAAGATGATTCAGACTGTATTGGTGGTTTTGGAACCTGTATTGGCTGTCCTCTTGTAGGTACAATAAATTTACCCGAATACCAGGTTACTTATAATCCCGAAAACCAACCGCCAAACCCATCTACAGTTTCAGTAATATCAGATTTTTGTGCTTACGGCACTTCCTCTGTTTTATTCGCTCAAGGCACAACTGTAACAATAAAATGGACTTTTTCTGATACTTATGGTAATGACACTGAAGATGGTTGGGAGGTTCAGATAGGAAGTGATAGTCTTTTTAATGATCCAATATTCAAAAAACAGGTAGTCAATCCAGAAGTAGGATACAATTCTTTATCCTATACTGTTAATCTTGCTGAAGATGAAGATCCTCCAGGCGATTTCGTCCCTGCTTTCGGTCAAAATTATTTAGTAAGAGTTCGGGTGAAGGACGATTCCCTTGTTAATAATGGCTGGTCAGACTGGTCTCTTGTTCCTGGTAATATTAATATGCCAGCTCATGCTAAGCCTAAGATAAGTATAAACAGATGTCCTTTCCGTCCCGAACCTCTTTTTCCTGTACAATTTTGTTCAATTGGCGAAGAGGGCAGATGTGATCCTGCGCCGCCTCCTGATCCTGAGCCTACGGATGATCCGCCAGGATTATTTGAGCCTTGTGATGTGTCCCCAGAAACAGAATGTTACGGTTCTACGTGTGATACATGGTTGTGGTATATTGAAGATGCTATTTCCGAGACTGATGATAACATTCCTGTGCCGGCTGCCCCTGGTAATCCTCCTCCGGTTAATAGCAGTTCTAGGAATCCTGCGAATGTTATATTTCAGAGTTCTGGCACAAAAGACATAACCTTAAAAGTGACAGACTCTACTGGGCTATACTGCACAAAATCAACATCGATTGTTTTAGGATTGCCGTTACCTACCTGGATAGAGATACAGCCGCCCAATCCGCCATAATAGGTGTTTAGATTTTTCTCATCCCGCGACTTAAAAAGTCGCGGGATTTATTTTTGACAAAAAATAAATAATTTGCTAACATTACTTTGTAAAAATAATTTTGAACTTTTGGACAAATTCAGTCCCGCCCATAACCAGGGCGATACAATATGAAATTTGAATATCAAAATAAAAAATTTCAAAACCCGTCTCCTATCACACACGAAAAACTATGGGCGGGATTGAGTACCCAAATTTCCAACTTAGAATATGGTATCACTAACTTTACTTTTGGTGGGCATTTTTGGCTTAATTCTCGGAGCGGTTTTAGGATATCTTGCCCGTCAATCAATAGCAAAAAGAGATTATGCAACAATAGAGGCCAAGATCCAGAAGAGGATTTCCCAAGCTAAAGAAGAGACTGAAAACATAATTAATCAGGCCAAGGAAAAAGGCCAAAAAATACTTGATAGATCCCAAAAGGAAGTAGACCAGAGACGGCAGGAAATATTCAGGACGGAAAAGCTTTTGTTAAAAAGGGAAAATATTCTGGAAGAAAGAATAACAGATTACGAAACAAAACAAAAGGATTTCCTACAAAAAGTAGAAAAACTAAAAGAGATAAAAGAAAACTTAGAAAGCCTCAAAAACGAAGCCCAACTGAAACTGGAACAGATTTCAGGTTTGACCAAAGAGGAGGCAAAAAAACAGTATCTTGAAAGCTTGGAAAGAGAGTACCAGAAAGATTTTTTAGATAAAACCAGAAAATTAGAACAAGAAGGACAAGAGAGGTTTTCAGCTAAAGCAAAAGAAATTTTAACTTTGGCAATCCAAAAATGTGCTCTTCCTCAGGTTCAGGAAACTACAACTACCATCGTCACTTTGCCTACCGAAGAAATTAAGGGCAGGATTATAGGTAAAGAAGGAAGGAATATAAGGACATTAGAGCAATTAACCGGAGTGGAGATTGTTGTTGACGAAACTCCAGAGATTGTAGTCATCACTGCTTTTGATCCTATAAGGAGACAGGTTGCAAAGGTAGCTTTAGAAAAACTAATCCAAGATGGAAGAATCCAGCCAGCTAGGATAGAGGAGATGGTGCAAAAGGCCGAAACAGAGATTGACGCAGAAATAAAAAAAGCCGGAGACCAGGCAGTTTACGATGTAGGAATTTATGGATTGAATCCTAAAATTATCCAGCTTTTAGGAAGATTAAAATTTAGGACCAGCTATGGCCAAAATGTTTTATTGCATTCAATAGAAGTGGCTCATCTAGCCCAAGCTATAGCTTATGAAGTAGGAGGAAATCCACAGGTAGCCTTAAAAGCTGGTTTATTACACGATATTGGAAAAGCAGTTGACCATCAAATCCAGGGCTCGCATACTGATATTGGTATTAAAATTTTGGAAAAATTTGAAATTGAAAAAGAAGTAGTGACTGCAGTTAAGGCCCATCACGAAGAATATCCTTATGAAAGCCTGGAAGCAGTAATAATCCAGACAGCTGATGCTATTTCCGGAGGCAGACCTGGCGCCAGAAAAGATACATTAGAGAATTATTTAAAGAGGCTGGGTGAATTAGAAAAACTTGCTCTTTCATTCCCTGGAGTTAAAAAAGCCTGGGCCTTGCAGGCTGGAAGAGAAATAAGGATTTTTGTTAAACCAGAAGAAATTGATGATTTTCAGGCTAAAAAAATGGCCAGGGAA
>CAZSJF010000190.1:0-5847 GCA_964606705.1 uncultured Bacteroidales bacterium | reverse complement strand
CCGGGAGAAGTCTATCCATGGTTAATATATTATAAAAGCGCTGCTGACTCAAACAGAAAAAAGAAATACGGACATGTTACTTTGATAAGATAACGAGTGTTTGCCAGATTGATTAATTCTCTTCCTTTTTTACATATGAATAATCACTGGAAGCAAAAATAAGTTTTTTTGTTGTTTTCACAATAGCTTTAACATCATAATGGCATTCAGCTTGTAGTTCTGATATCTTGCCATGTTTTATGAAATGGTCAGGAATTCCAAGCCTTTCAACCTGTGCAGAGTATTTATTATCTGCCATAAATTCAAGGACAGCGCTGCCAAGTCCGCCGACAATGGTTCCGTCTTCTATTGTAATAACTTTATCAAATTTTTTAAAAACTTCATGTAAAAGTCCTTCATCAATAGGTTTTAAGAACCGCATATCGTAATGTGCAGCGTTGATATTTTCTTTTTCAAGTTCTTTGCATGCTTCCACAGCATTGTTCCCCACATGCCCTATTGTCAGGACAGCAATATCCTCGCCCTGTCTTACGGTTTTTCCTTTTCCGACCTGCATTGCTTCGAATGGCTTCTGCCAGTTGGGAGTAACTCCGCATCCTCTGGGATAGCGTATTGCGAAAGTTCCCATATTGTCCTGCTGTGCGGTGAACATCATGTTGCGCAGTTCTATTTCATTCATAGGGGCTGCGATAGTTATTTCCGGGATGCATCTCAGATATGCAAGGTCATATGCACCATGATGTGTGGGGCCGTCTTCTCCAACAAGCCCTCCTCTGTCAATACAGAAGACCAGGTTTAGTTTCTGCAGGGCAACATCATGTATTATCTGGTCATAAGCACGCTGCATGAAACTGGAATATAAGTTGCAGAAAGGTATTTTGCCTGCGGCAGACAATCCTGCAGAAAAGGTTACTGCATGCTGTTCAGCAATGCCAACATCAAAAACCCTGTCCGGCATCTTTTCCATCATCAGGTCGAGAGAACATCCTGTAGCCATGGCAGGAGTTATGCCTATAATTTTAGGATTCTTTTCAGCCAGTTCTATTATGGTGTTTCCGAAAACATCCTGGTATCTGGGAGGATTTTCTTCTCCTCCGCGTTTTTCAATAATTTCTCCTGTGTTTTTATCGAACATTCCGGGAGAGTGGTATCTTGTCTGGTCCATCTCTGCCATTGGAAATCCTTTGCCCTTCACTGTAATGCAATGCAGCAGTTTAGGCCCACGTATCTTTTTAATATCTTCCAGTATTTTTACCAGCCTTATGATATCATGTCCGTCAATAGGCCCGAAATATCTGAAACCCAAAGCTTCAAACAAGTTGCTCCTTCCGATCAATGCTATCTTTATAACACGCTGCAGCTTCTGAAGGAAAAACCGTGTGTATATTGCCCATTTAGCCTTGCTGCCAAGTAATTTCCAGAGCTTATCTTTAATTTTATTATACAACCGTGAAGTTGTGATATCTGTGAGATATTCGTGCAAAGCACCTACATTCCTGTCGATAGCAATACCATTATCATTTAATATTACCAGCATATTTGTTTTTGATACCCCTGTCTGGTTCAGCCCTTCAAAAGCCATGCCTGCGTTGATAGAGCCATCACCGATAACAGCTACATGCTGCCTGTCTGTTTCTCCTCTTAGGCCTGATGCTATTGCCATGCCAAGTGCTGCGGAAATTGAAGTTGAAGAGTGTCCTACTCCGAAAGCATCATATTCACTTTCACTTATCTTCGGGAAACCGCTTATGCCGTTATACATGCGGTTTGTATGGAAAGCATCCCTTCTGCCTGTAAGTATTTTATGAGCATAAGCCTGATGTCCCACATCCCATACCAGTTTATCATATGGAGTGTTGAAAACATAATGAAGAGCAACTGTAAGTTCTATAACACCTAAGTTCGCACCCAGATGCCCCGGGTGATTTGAAACGACATCTATAATAAAAGCCCTTAATTCATCACACAGTATGGTTAGTTCATCTTCATCAAGCTTTTTTAAATCAGCAGGAGAATTTATCTTTGAAAGTATATTTGTTTTGATTTCGGACATTTAAATGCTGTAAATGATATACAAATTTACGATTTATTCTTTAATTTCTCATTCTATAGTGCCGGATTTTTTATTTGAACGTATGCATTGATATCGCATAAATATATTATTTTTGCAAATCTGTTAATAATGAATAAAATGGATACAATAAAACGAAGTATAATAAAGGAATTGCTTAAATCAGAGGAATATAGCAGGGAAGTAAATGTTAAAGGATGGGTCAGGACAAAGAGGGGAAATAAAAATGTAGCTTTTATTGCTTTGAATGACGGATCGGTAATTCATAATATACAGGTTGTTGCTGATGTTCAGAACTTTGACGAAGGCCTTTTGAAGTTAATCACTACAGGTTCATGCTTATCTGTAACCGGTACCTTGGTGAAGTCACAGGGGCAGGGTCAGAATGTTGAGATACAGGCTAAAGAAATCGTGGTCTATGGCACTGCTGACCCTGAAATTTATCCTTTACAGAAGAAAGGCCATTCCCTGGAATTTTTAAGGGAAATAGCACACCTGCGCCCCAGAACCAATACTTTTGGCTGTGTCCTCAGGATAAGGCATGCAGTGTCATTTGCAATACATAAGTTTTTCAACGACAGGGGATTTTATTACCTGCATACTCCTATTATTACCGGTTCTGACTGTGAAGGGGCAGGGGAGATGTTCAGGGTTACAACTCTTGATTTGAATAATATCCCGAGGAAAGATGATGGAAAGATTGACTTTACAAAGGATTTCTTCGGAAAAGAGACAGCTCTCACCGTGTCTGGTCAGCTTGAAGGCGAACTTGGAGCAACAGCTCTTTCAAATATATATACTTTCGGGCCTACTTTCAGGGCAGAGAATTCTAATACTACAAGGCACATTGCTGAATTCTGGATGATAGAGCCTGAAATGGCTTTCTATGAAATAGTTGACAATATGGACCTGGCCGAGGATTTTATTAAATATATTGTTAATTATGCCCTTGAAAACTGTATTGATGATCTGGAGTTCCTGAATAAAATGTATGACGAGGAACTGGTTGGAAGGCTTAAATTTGTTGTTAACTCTGATTTTGAAAGAAAAACATACACTGAAGCAGTAAACATACTTGAAAAATCGGGCGAAAAATTTGAATTCCCTGTAAAATGGGGTTCTGACCTGCAATCCGAACATGAAAGGTATCTCGTTGAGAAACATTTCAAAAAACCAGTCATTCTTACAGATTACCCTAAAGATATAAAAGCCTTTTACATGAAGCAGAATGATGATAACAAGACTGTGAGGGCTATGGATGTTCTGTTCCCTAAAATCGGTGAAATCATAGGAGGCTCACAGAGAGAAGAAGATTATGACAAAATTTGCAGAAGGATAAAAGAATTGAACCTGCCTGAAAAAGATCTGTGGTGGTACCTTGAAACATGTAAATTCGGAACAGTCCCGCACAGCGGATTTGGCTTGGGCCTTGAAAGGTTGATAATGTTCATCACAGGGATGGGAAATATACGGGATGTGATACCATTTCCCAGAACACCGCAGAATGCGGAATTTTAATTACTATTAAAAAAACAATAAACAATGTTAAATCAAAAGTTACAACAGAAATTACTGCAGAAATTGTCTCCCCAGCAGATTCAGCTTATGAAGTTGTTGCAGATACCCACTATGGCAATGGAACAGAGGATAAAACAGGAGATTGAAGAAAATCCTGCGCTGGAAGAAGGTACTGAGGAAGTTGCTGAAAGCAGCGAAGCTGAGATCGTGGATGAAGATGAATTTAACGAGGACGATTCTGGTGAAGAAACTGATAATAATGATGAATTCAGCCTGTCCGATTATATTGACGGTGAAGAAAACCCTTCTTATGCTCCCGGTAATGTTGCCGAAAATGAAAATAAAGAGATTCCTTTTGCCGCAGCAGTCAGCCTTAACGATTACCTGTTTTCTCAGTTAGGCATGCATATACTGGATGAGAAAGAATTTGCCATAGCGAGCCATATTATAGGAAGTATTGATGAATCCGGTTACCTGCAGAGAGATATCAATGCAATGGTCAATGATCTTGCTTTCAGCCAGAATATCATTACAACGCCTCAGGAAATATTGCAGATTCTGAAAGTCATACAACAATTCGACCCGCCGGGAATAGCCGCGAGAGACCTTAAAGAATGCCTCCTGATACAACTTAATAAAAAGGAGCAGACGGCAGTTGTTAAAAAAGCTGCAGAGGTGATAGACAAGTGTTTTGAATCATTTACAAAAAAACATTATAATAAGATATTAAGCAAGGTAGATATTTCGGAACAGGAATTGAAATCAGTGATAGATGAGGTGCTTAAACTGAATCCCAAGCCCGGAGCATCCGAAGGCAGCAGGATAAGTCAGTATGTAATACCTGATTTTATTGTAGCTGCAAATAACGGTAATATTGAATTAATACTGAATTCAAAGAACGCACCTGAACTCAGGTTAAGCAAAACATATATTGAGATGCTTCAGGATTATTCCAAATCCAAAGATAAGGGACAGAAAGAAGCTGTGATGTTTATCAAGCAAAAGATTGACTCTGCCAAATGGTTTATTGATGCCATAAAACAGCGTCAGAATACTCTGTATGCCACAATGCAGTCAATTATTGATTTTCAGAAAGAATATTTCATTACAGGCGATGAAATGAAATTAAAGCCGATGATACTGAAAGATATTGCCGGAAGGATAAATATGGATGTCTCTACAGTGTCAAGGGTTGCAAGCAGTAAATATGTTCAGACACCTTTCGGAACTTTTCTGCTGAAAAATTTCTTTTCCGAGTCAATTTCTACTGAAGCAGGAGAAGATGTTTCTACTATTGAAGTAAAAAGAATACTTCAGGATTTTATAGGCAGTGAAGATAAAAAGCTCCCTCTTAATGACGACAAACTGACGGAATTACTGAAGGAAAAGGGTTATAATATTGCACGCAGGACCATTGCTAAATACCGTGAACATCTTAATATTCCTGTTGCACGCCTCAGGAAAGAATTGTAAATCCCTTCCGATGGAAACGAAAATCGCAAAAATAATATCTTTTATTACCCACCCGTTGCTTATACCGACTTATGCATTTCTGATACTGCTT
Organism: uncultured Bacteroidales bacterium; assembly: GCA_964606705.1. GTDB lineage: Bacteria > Bacteroidota > Bacteroidia > Bacteroidales > CAZSJF01 > CAZSJF01. Next base: position 694 of record CAZSJF010000190.1, on the reverse strand, counting down.
AACCTGAATGTTTATTTTTCTCTTTTACTTCCGTTTGATGCCAAACTGATTCTTGTTCTGGGCATTTTCTCTGTAACATTTATGCTTCCTTCACTGATGATTCTGTTGTTTTTAAAAAATAGTATTATCAGCAGCCTGCAGATGGAGACAAAACAAGAAAGGATTTATCCGTTTATTACAACAGCTGTTTTCTTTTATGTTGCTTGTTTTCTGCTTAAACAACTGCCTTTCCTGTCAGTATTTTGTATTTTTTTGCGGGGCACTACCTTTTTGATAATACTGGTGATTATAATTAATTTTTTCTGGAAGATCAGTGTGCACATGGTAGGGATTGGAGGAATGTTGGGGACATTTGCCGGATTATCTTACAGACTGGCAATGGATATGGATTACATTATTATTTCACTTATTCTTATTTCAGGTATTATAGGCTATGCAAGGCTTAAAATGGGAGCACACAATTCCGCACAGATATATACGGGATGGCTTACAGGAGCTGCCGCTGCTGCTTTTTTTGTATTTATAGAGGCTTATCTGTTTGTTATCTTATAACAGTGACAGTCCCGCTTGTTTCGCCGTCTTTAAGATAACCGTGGTATTTTGCAATGTAATAGTAAACGCCGTCGTCTGCCCCTTTGGCCTGTTTTCCGCACTTTTGAAAAACACCCTCTAAACCCCTTGATTTTATTGATGT
>CAZSJF010000189.1:0-5985 GCA_964606705.1 uncultured Bacteroidales bacterium | reverse complement strand
TGTGTTGGGTGTGTTTGGGTGTGTTTTTAAAAAAAAGACACCATCCCCAGCTGTTCCAGCCATAACAATTGTATCACTTATTGCTAATGACAAAACGTTCTTATTTGAACCAGTATAAGTAGTAGTCCAATTCTGACCATAATTTGTAGACAAAAATACTCGTCCACTATCATCACCTGCATATATTGTTGTCCCACTTATGGCTAATGAATTTATAGGTGGTGTGTATGGATCTATTAAACCATTATTTATTTCAGACCAACTAGTGCCATTATCTGTTGATAAAAATACTCCGCCATAAGTCCCTGCAAAAATGTCATTTCCGTTCAAGACTAATGTCTTAACATTAACATTTAACGAGCCTATAGCAGACCAATTTTGTCCATTATCTGTTGATAAAATAATACCAGGCATGCCGTTAATTGCAGCATAAACAGTATCTCCTTTCACAGCTAAACACATTATTTCTGCTCCTTCAGGCCCATTAGTCTGCATCCACTGCGCATTACTTATACTTGTGTAAATCAACACCTGTGCTACAATACTAATTGTTACACAAAAAACTTTAATTAACTTTTTCATTGTTTTCATAATTTTAAATTTAAGGTTAATAATTCCGTTTATTTTACGGAACAAATATATGGTGTGTAAAATGATAAAAAGGTGACAGATTTGATAACGTCGGGAATTTTTGTGATAACGTATGGGTTTTTCATGTTAACGTAAAAAGGCTTGTCTGGGGTTTGAGGGTTTGATGTTATAGTGTGTTCTTAATTTCTGTTTCTATTCGAGTAATCATTTCAGTAACAGGCTCAATTAATGGGTTTACAGATTCAGAATCATAATCAAACATATTTTCGTAATCTCCTTTTTGTCTCCAGTCGTATAACTGAGCATAGAGTTTACCATATTTAACATCTAATTTACCGGTCTTGATGAAATGAAGTGAGAACTGGCTTTTTACTCCCGAATGAGATTGCGGATAAATTTCATTGATTACAAGAAGGGCATTTACAGCATAAAAAAGTGCATAATACAGTCTGTTAATTGCAGAGTTCCAGAATCCGTTTCCTGCTAATAACTTAGCAGCTTCTACTGTATTGTAAGCTGTTTCAATTCTATATCTGGCATATTCTGTACGTTCTTCCCGTGTCATAACTGAATACCTTGTCTGGTTACATTTATATAATATGGTGTCATTCTTTGTTTTGTGTTCCAGTCTTGTTTTGAATATACAAATATGGAAAATGGTTCCCCTGTCTGAAGTTCCAGTTCATATAAATGGTCACGGAAAACCTTTTCTTTACTGTTGTCAACAGAATAGTCTGTAAGTACAAGGATGTCCCAGTCTGAGTCATTTCTTGCATCTCCGCGTGCTCTTGAACCATAAAGTATAATCTGCGCTTCAGGATCAATCTCAGATATATTGAGTTTAATCAATTGACTTATATGTTTCAATTTATTCATACTTCAAATATACGAATTTTTTAGAAATTAATTTGGAGTCAGCTGAAAAAATTTCCCAAAACACAAAGTTTCAGGTAAAAAAGTATAAATTTTTCAGCAATGATTCGGTAATTTATCTATGAACATATTCAATATTGACAATAATTTTTCTGCGGTTCTCTGCGTTTTCTCTGGGGCTCTCTGCGGTAAAAATTTAACCGCTGAGGTTCGCAGAGTTGCGCAGAGTTAAAAATTTTGTAATATTTTTATTTACAGGTTATTTTGGTACATTAAGTTGTTACAAATATTATCAGATATGTTGATTTTTTTTATCTTTGTTTTAATTGTCAGGTCATTGTAACTTAGTATATGCAAATACTTAAAAAAATACAAAATATTGCAACGGGATTATTTCTTTCATGTTGTTTTTTATTTATTGCTGTGGGCAGCCCTGCACAAACTGACAGCCTGCGGAAACTGTATAACAATGCACGGCAGGACAGCACACGCATAAAGTTATTACTGGAACTGGGTAAAACTTTCAAAAATACAATTCCAGATTCAGCGGTTTATTATTATAATAAAGCATCAGATATAGCCCTCAGTACCCGGAATGACAGGTATGCTGCCATTGCTTTGCGTGAGCTGGCATCGGTGTATAAAGCACAGGGCGCATACAGGAAAGCAATGGATTATTACCTCAAGGCAGTGGCATACTTTCAGAAAAATGCCGATAAAAACGGTATGGCACAATGCTATAACGGAATGGGTATTATTTATTCCGATCTGAGCACTTATGACAAATCCATTGAATATTACATGAAATCACTGAAAATAAAACAGGAACTGAATGACCGTAAAGGCATTGCTGCCTGTTATAATAATATCGGCATACTATATACCTATCAGAGCAAATATGATAAAGCCATTGAGAATTATCAGAAAGCACTGAACATCTCTTTTGAACTTAAGGACGAAAAAACAGTTTCAGATTGCTATGTCAATATTGGCAACGCCTGTTGTGAAAAGAAAGAATACAATAAAGCAATGGATTATTATAATAAATCCCTTGCTATCAAGGAACAACTTGATGACAAAAAAGGAATGTCAAAATGTTATACCGGTATAGGCAGCGTACTTGATGAACAGGGGAAATATGATAATGCTCTTGAATATTATTTTAAATCACTTAAGATAAAAGAAGAACTGGGTGATAAAAACGGAATGTCTAACGTGTATGGAAATATAGCATTGCTGTATATCAAACGCAAAAACAATAAGGAAGCAATTGTTTATGCTGAAAAAAGTCTGGCACTGGCTAAAGAGATAGGGGAATTATTTATACAAAGGCTGGATTATGAAACATTGGCGGAAGCTTACCGCAATTCAGGCAATTATAAACAGGCTTATGAATATTATACACTTTATAAGCAAGCCAACGACAGTATTTTTAATGATGAGAGTAACAGGAATCTCACGGAAATGCAGGCGAAATATGAAATCAGGGAAATGGGAAACGAGCTTCTGTTAAAAGATAAAGAACTTGAAATAAAACAGTTTAAAATAAGCAGGATGAAATATATCCTTTATATTCTTCTGCTGGCAGTGATATTGATTCTGTTTGCCGCTTTCGTTGTTATAAGAAAAAACAGGATAGAATCGCAGCTCAAGAACATTCAGATAGAACAGCGCCTTCTTCAGTCGCAGATGAACCCACACTTTTTCTATAATGCCTTGTCGGTGATTCAAAATGTAATTAACCAGAAGCGGAATGATTTTGCTGTACTTTATCTGTCGAGTTTTGCCAGATTAACGCGGATGATATTTGAAAATTCCAGGCACGAAGCTATACCTCTCGATGAAGAGATCAATATGCTGGACCTTTATCTTGAGCTTCAGGCTGCACGTTTTGAGCAAAAATTCAGCTATAAAATCAACATAGATGAAAATATAGATACGGAGCTTGTAACCATTCCGCCGATGCTGTCACAACCTTTTATTGAAAATGCCATAGAACACGGAATTATACATAAAGAGGGAAAAGGGAATATCAATATTTCATTTAAAACCAAAGGTGATATGCTGGTATTTGAAATTACTGATGATGGCGTGGGAAGGGAGAAATCAATGGAGCTGAAAAAAGAAACAAAAGGGAAAAAGCATGTGTCCCGCGCCACTCAAATAACGCAGGAAAGGATAGAGAATATTAATAAATCGATGAAGAAAAAAATCAGACTTGAAATCATAGATCTGAAAGATGAAAACGGAAATGCAACAGGGACAACGGTAAGGTTTATGATACCAGGAAGGTAAAAAAAGTTACGAGTTTGAAGTTTAACATCAAACATTTTAATTAATAATAATTTTTTATATGTTGAATATATTAATCATTGATGACGAAGCAGGCAGCAGGCAGGTTATTGCCGATATCGTTAATCTTCAGTGCCCCGATGCAAAAGTGGTAGGTTTTTCCGAAGATGTAAAAAGCGGTATTGCTGCTATAGAAAAATACAAGCCGGATGTATTGCTTCTCGATATCAACCTGCCTGACGGCACAGGCTTTGATCTGTTGACCGGGATACAAACTGATCTATATAACTTTCATGTTATTTTTGTCACTGCCCATGAACAATATGCTATAAAAGCGATCAAATTCAGTGCTATTGATTATGTCCTCAAACCGGTTAATCCTAATGAACTGCTGAAAGCACTTGAAAAATGCAAAACTCTTTATAAAGATGAACTGAAGGATAAGATTGAAACATATTCCAACAATTTTATCCGCCAGGAAAGTACCAAAAAGCTGGTATTAAAAACCATGGATAACATGCAGGTTGTTGAGATTAACAATATCATCAGGTGTGAATCCGATAATACTTACTCTACCTTTTATACTACTGATAACAGAAAAATTGTTGTTTCCCAGTCCATCAAAGAATATGAAAAAATGCTTACCGAATTCGGATTTTTCAGAATACACAAGTCTCATCTTATCAATCTTAATCATGTGGTGAGTTTTGAAAAAGGAGATGGCGGTTCTGTGATAATGAAAGACAAATCAAGTATTCCGGTGTCGTTCAGAAAAAAAGATGACTTTATTAATATCCTTAAAGAAATGTAATTGCAATTAATACAATTTTCCTTGTGAAAAAATCTTAAATTTGTTTCAGAAAAATTAAACTGCAAATTTTGGGAATTATATTAACAATATTTTATTCTGTAATCTTTATAATTCTGATTTATAAATGGAGGTTTTTCCGTATAGAAGGTTTTCCCCGAAAAGCCATACTTTTTGTTTTTGTGTTAAAGATTATTTCCGGGTTTGTCCTTTATTTCATTTATACATTTTATTATCCCGACAGAGCCACTGCTGACATATTCAGATATTTTGATGACAGTGTATACATATATAAGGTTTTGCCTGAAAATCCGTTTGATTACATAAGGATGGTAACAGGCATAAATTGTGAAACTCCGCATTTTGCTCATTATTATCTTCCTATGAAAAACTGGTACAGGCCTTTTGAAAACACTTTGTTCAATGATAACCAGATCATTACCAGGCTCAATGCTTTTTTAATGCTGTTTTCGTTCGGATATTATCATGTGCATACTGTCTTTATGTGTTTTATTTCATTGACAGGGCTTACGGCTCTATACAAATTTTTTATTCCATATTTTTCTGGCAAAAAAAAAGAATTATTTTTTGCAGTATTTTTAATACCATCAGTTGTTTTCTGGACGTCAGGAGTGCTTAAAGAAGGACTGCTCATTGCAGGTTTGGGATTATTATTGTACTATTTTGGCAATCTTATAAAAAATCCGAAATCTTTAAAAAGCATTCTGTTGCTGGTAGCAGGATTGTATATACTGATATTTACGAAAATTTATATCCTTATGATTCTGGTTCCTTTGATTATTTCATATTTCTGGGTAGGGAAGTATGCAGGGAAACCAGGTGTGATTTATCCGGTTATTAAATACATGTTTGTTATAATAGTTTCGTCATTTATTGTGTTGAATATAAAACAGTTTTTGCCCGAGTATGATATCCTGAAAATATTGGTAAGAAAGCAGGCAAGTTTTATCAACCTTGTTCATATAGTGAATTCAGGTAGTATCATGGATATAAATATTTTAAAACCGGATATCATAAACTTTTTGTCAAATATGCCGCAAGCTTTTTATAATACGTTTTTCAGGCCTTATTTTTTTGAATCATCATCTCCGCTTATTTTGATGGCAGGCATTGAAAACCTGATGATATTTATAATCTGCCTGTTTTCATTAATATTTATTAAAACAGATAACATCAAAACAAACATAAACTTATTCCTTTTTTCGTTATTTTTTGTTGTAATGACTTTTTCCATGATAGGCTTGATAACCCCTGTTTACGGAGCAATTATCAGATATAAAGTGCCTGCTCTGCCTTTTTTACTGCTGTTATGCATTATTTCTGTTGACAAAGAAAAAATTATCAAAAAGATCCCCTTTTTAAAAAATTTCTTAAATAAATAGGGTTTATAACAAATAAAA
>CAZSJF010000188.1:0-6011 GCA_964606705.1 uncultured Bacteroidales bacterium | reverse complement strand
CCACATCATCATCACTACAGCCGTTTGTTGTTGCTGTCACTGTATATGTAGTTGTTGTTGTCGGTGACATATTAATACTTGTCGTTGTTGCGCCTGTATTCCATGAATATGTGGTACCGCCTGAAGCTGTCAGTGTGGCTGTTGTTCCCCTGCATATTGTCTGATCAACTCCTGCATTTGCTGTAGGCATAGCATTTACTGTTACTATTACCATGTCGTCATCACTACAGTCATTCGTTGTTGCTGTTACCGTATAAGTCGTGGTGATTGTTGGAGACATATTGATGCTCGCTGTCGTTGCTCCTGTATTCCACGAATATATTGTGCCGCCTGAAGCTGTCAGTGTAACTGTTGTCCCCATGCATATTGTCTGATCAACTCCTGCATTGGCTGTAGGTGAAGCATTTACCGTTACTATTACCGCATCATCATCAGTACAGCCGTTATTATCAGTTGCTGTTGCCGTATAGGTTGTGGTCGTTGTCGGTGACACGCTGATTGCTGCTGTTGTCAATCCTGTATTCCAGGAATATGTTATACCACCTGAAACTGTCAGTGTCGCTGCTGTTCCCCTGCATATTGTCTGGTCAACTCCTGCATTCGCTGTAGGAACAGCATTTACCGCCACTATTACCACATCATCATCACTACAGCCGTTTGTTGTTGCTGTTACCGTATATGTTATATTGGCTGTAGGCGACACATTGATTGCCGCTGTTGTAAATCCTGTATTCCAGGAATATGTTGTACCGCCTGATGCTGTCAGCGTCGCTGTTGTTCCCTTGCATATTGTCTGGTCAACTCCCGCATTCGCTGTAGGCAGAGCATTTACGGTTATCACAACCAGATCATCATCAGTACATCCCCCATTCGTTGCTGTTACTATATAGGTTGTAGTGTTTGTAGGCGACACAGTGATTGCCGCTGTTGTAGATCCTGTACTCCATGAATATGTTGTACCGCCTGATGCTGTGAGCGTCGTTGTTGTTCCCCTGCATATGGTCTGGTCAACTCCAGCATTCGCTGTAGGCGATGGATTTACCGTTACCACTATATTATCACTTCCTGAACATCCACCAGTTGTCGCTGTTACCGTATAGGTTGTAGCGGTTGTAGGCGACACATTGATAGCAGCTGTCGTTGCTCCTGTATTCCATGAATATGTCGTACCACCTGATGCTGTTAGTGTAGCTGTTGCCCCCCTGCATATGGTCTGATCAGCTCCTGCATTCGCTGTAGGCAATGCATTTACTGTCACTACTACATTATCACTGGCTGTTCCTCCGTTAGTAACAGTTACAGTATAAGTTGCCGTTGCCGTCGGAGTTACAGTTATTGCAGCAGTGGTAACAGAAGTACTCCATAGATAAGTTCCTCCGCCTGTAGCTGTGAGAGTGGTTGAAGAACCTTTACAGATTGTCTGATCGCTGCCGGCATCTGCAACAACACCTTGATCTGTAACATATGCGCTGATACATAAATCATAAGCATAACTGGTTCCTTGTCCTATAGCTGTCCATGTAGCGCCAGTGTAGCTTCTCCAGCATTTGGCTGTCTGTATCGTTGCAGCAGTGGTATATCCGCCTATTACTTCTTCATCAGGAATAGGGAAATTGTATCCCGGTGTATTCCATCTGACTTTCACATAAAAGTCATTACCGCTTGAAATATCTATTGGTGTTGGCAGGTCAAACGTATAATAACCTGGCCATGTACAGGTTTGAGCGGATATTGATCCAAGCAATCCTGAAAGTGTAGTTCCATTAAAGCTGTCATAGACATCTATAGTTATCAATGCATCACTTGAAGTAGCATATGTTCCTATTTTAGTAATACGATGATTATCTGTTGGAACAAATTTCGAAATCCCGTATGCTGTATTTCCGCTGCCACGGGAAGTAACCCATCCCAGATCATCGTAATAATGCAATTTCGAATCCGCATCATAATCCACATTATCCGGGAAATATCCATTCGTGCCCAGCACCATTGCATCATTATACGATATGTAAAAATATCCGCTTTCACCCCAGCTGGTACCCCAGCTATTCTTAATTATCCATACTCCGGTTCCCCCTGCTGTTACTTTATTATCATCCCACCCTGCCAGCAATATAGCATGATTATTGGAACCCGAACCGCTGTAATAATAAGTCTTATTTGAAGAATTGTAACTGGGATCATCCCATGTCATGGAAGTATAAATAGCACCATAATCAATTATAGCCTGTTTTAATATATCCATATCAGCAGGCAGATATCGCGAACCTGACACATATTTAACATAATTCAACCCTGTAGGGCAAGTTGTTGATGAAGCAGAATAAGGGTCATCTGCTTCCGACATAGGCCCCTGCAATGTTGACAAATATGCCGATGCTATATCAAAATTTCCGCCATCACAAGGCCCCCAGTCATACAGATGACAATTTTTTAGATTATCTTCAGAAAGATCATAGGTTCCAAGACCCAGAACTTTCCATCTTGACTCTATTGAGCCCATTGTTGCAAAAGTCCAGCACGAACCACACGAACCCTGGTTTTTAACGGAAGTAACATACCCTGATGTCCTTAAATCATACGACGCAGCAAATTTAGCTTGTCCAGCCGTCTTTTTATAAACCCCATCAAAATTCGGATTAACTATTGAAGGAATATACCCCAACCCATATCCTTCTGCTGTAAGATTTTTATTTTCCCCTTTTTGCACCTCATCCAGATACTTTGTATATTGAGGGCTTACCATTGCTTTTTCCTCCAGCTGAGCGTAGATTATCACTCCTACCAGTAGTAATACCAAAACAAGTACTGATCTTTTCATAATTAAACACGTTTGATTATTTAACTTAGATAGAATCTTTTACAATTATAACCATTTTAACCATAAAAGCCAAATAAATACATCGGATTTTTTTACCTGACAATAACAAAAAAATAGTACTTTTGGGGAAACTATTTTTTAATAAAATTATGTTTGAAAATTTAAGCGATAAGATAGACAGGGCTTTTAAGATACTGAAAGGGCAGGGATATATCACAGAGGTCAATATTGCAGAAACATTAAAAGAGGTCAGAAGAGCCCTTCTTGATGCTGACGTCAGCTATAAGATTGCCAAGCAATTCACAGAAGAAGTAAAAGAAAAAGCTTTAGGACAAAATGTGCTTACTGCAGTTTCTCCGGGACAGCTGATGATCAAGTTGGTTCATGAAGAACTAACTAAATTAATGGGAGAAGAAAATGTTGAACTGAATATAAAAGCCAATCCGACAATAATATTAATGGCAGGGTTACAGGGTTCTGGGAAAACAACTTTTTCCGCAAAACTGGCAAAATACCTGAAAGATAAAAAAGGAAAAAAGCCTTTACTGGTTGCGTGTGATATTTACAGGCCGGCTGCTATCGAACAATTAAAAATTCTCGGGCAGCAGGAAAATATAGAAGTTTATACCGAAGAAGAAAACAAAGAACCGATAAAAATTGCAAAAAAGTCTATTTCATTTGCAAAAGAAAATGAATACAATGTAGTAATCATTGATACGGCAGGACGCCTGGCTATTGACGAACAGATGATGAACGAAATATCAGGCATCAAGCAAACTGTAAATCCTCATGAAACTTTGTTTGTTGTTGACTCCATGACTGGACAGGATGCCGTAAATACTGCCAAAACTTTTAATGACAGATTAAACTATGAGGGAGTTGTCCTTACCAAACTTGACGGAGATACACGCGGCGGTGCTGCTTTAACCATACGTGAAGTCGTCAGCAAACCTATAAAATTTGTCAGCATTGGCGAAAAACTGGATGCAATAGACGTATTCCATCCAAGGCGTATGGCCGACAGGATACTGGGAATGGGTGACATTGTTTCCCTTGTTGAAAAAGCCCAGGAGCAATTTAATCTGGAAGAAGCACAGAAGCTTCAGAGGAAAATATCGAAGAATCTATTTAACATGAATGACTTTCTTGCCCAGATACAGCAGATAAAAAAAATGGGGAATATAAAAGACCTCGCAGGTATGATACCAGGCATGAACAAAGCCATTAAAGATGTTGACATAGAAGATGATGCTTTCAAAAGTATTGAAGCAATAATTTATTCCATGACACCGGAAGAAAGAGAAGATACAACAATACTGAACGGAAGCCGCAGAAAAAGAATAGCAACAGGCAGCGGAACCGACATACAGCAGGTCAACAAACTGATAAAACAATTTGAAGATACAAGAAAAATAATGAGGTCAATGACAGGAGGCGGAGTAAAAAATGCTATGAAAATGATGAAAAATATGCCCAATCTGAAAAAGTAATCAAAATGTAAAATGCAAAAAGTAAAATTACAAATAAAAATGCAAAATGTTTTTTTCTGCTTTTTAAGTAGCACTTTATATATTTTTCAAGCATTTTACGTTATTTAATTTTTTATAATTTTAAATTTTAATATGTCATTTTACATTTTAATTTTTGATTTTTGCATTTGTAAATTATTAACGAACCATTAATATATGATACTTATTGACGGTAAAACGGTTGCAGAAGAGATAAAGAAAGGCATTGCTGCAGAAGTGGTAAAAATGCTGGACAATAACAGAAAAACCCCGCATCTTGCTGCAGTAATCGTAGGCAATGACCCTGCAAGCCAGACTTATGTTACAAACAAAGAAAAAGATGCAAAAGAAGTCGGTTTCATATCGTCTGTTTACAAATATCCGGAAACAATAAAAGAAAAGGCGTTAATTGAAGCTATTGATTTTCTTAATAAAGATGATGAAGTGGACGGATTCATTGTTCAGCTGCCTTTACCGGAACACATTTCAGAAAAAAAAGTCATTGAAAGCATTGACCCGAAAAAAGACGTGGACGGTTTTCACCCTGTAAACGTAGGCAAGCTGGCATTGGGACTTCCTACATACATTTCAGCAACACCTTTCGGCATTATGAAACTTCTTGAATATTATAAGATTGAAACCGAAGGGAAACATTGTGTTGTAGTAGGCAGAAGCAATATTGTAGGCTCACCCATGAGCATACTGATGAGTAAAAAATCTTATCCAGGAAACTGTACAGTCACCCTTTGCCACAGCAAGTCGGGAAACCTGAAAGAAATATGCTTACATGCAGACATACTTATCGTTGCAATAGGTAAACAAGAATTTATCACTGCCGACATGGTGAAAAAAGGCGCTGTTGTAGTTGACGTGGGCATTCACAGGATTGATTCGCCGGAAGCTAAATCAGGATACAAACTGAAAGGGGATGTGAAGTTTGACGAGGTTTCGAAAAAATGCAGTTATATAACTCCTGTTCCCGGCGGTGTAGGCCCTATGACAAGGGTTGCCCTCCTACTCAACACTCTTAAAGCTGCGAAAAAGGAAGTTTAAATGTATTCCTTATAATGAAATCGAGATTACTCTCAATGTAAATTTACCAACTTAATTTATTTTTATGTCAATTTAAAGTTTTTGCTTTATTGTTTAAAATTCAAGTCATTATCAAAGAAAACATACCCATGTTATCGTGTTTATTTCTATTTAAAACTCCAACCTATTCTAATTGCAACATCGTTCATTGGGACACATTTTGTTTTCGATTTAATCAATTCCTTTTCAACCATGTTAAGGTAATCATTCACCAAGTCCGTTTTCATTCCTGCAATGTTTTTTACAATGTTCCTATCTGTTAATGTACAATTAGTGTCAACATTAAAAATTACTTCAGCATAGTCGTTTTCTGTTCTTTCATAGTCTTCCGTGAACACGTCCAATAGATACGATTTATTAAAAACCTCCGTCAAATACCCCAAATTTGTCAGCGAATCACTGTATGAGAAATAACCAACTGCATAAACTTTACTTTTTCTATTGTGATATGAGTCCCTATCCATTTCAAGTTGGATGTCAAATGTTTGACCGTTTGTCAACATGACATTTTCAAGCTTATAAGTCTTATAATAACTAAAAAGAGGTCCATCAACCATAATTGTAACTGCTGTTCTACCAAATGGTGCCTT
>CAZSJF010000187.1:2143-6031 GCA_964606705.1 uncultured Bacteroidales bacterium | reverse complement strand
TGTGTTGGGTGTGTTTGGTGTTTTTTTTAGCATGAAACTAAAATTATAATAAATAAATTTAAAAAAGCAAGTTTATTTATGATAATTTTAGTTTCATGCTAAATAAAATACATTTCATCTTATATTATACAAATAATATTTTAATCAATTTAGAATTAATTTTTTACTGATAATACCTTGTTTATATGCCATCCTGATAAAATAAATACCTTTAGAGAGGTATGATATATCAATGGCTTTACAGGTTTTATTATTTGAGGCTGCAAAAGAAGATGAATAAACGTTTTCTCCGAGAATATTCATTATGTCAATTCTGATTGTTACAGGTTCTGGTGTTGAGCATTCGATATTGAATTTCCCGTCTCCGGGATTGGGATATATGTTTAATTCCCTGATGAAGTCTCTTTCGTTGATACCGGTAGAAGAAGTATAAGTAGCTTCCCATCCGCCGCCTGTAACAGAACTGTTTGTAATAAATATAATGTGCATTTGTCCGCTGTTGCATACAACATCAGAAGGAATGCTGCTTCCTGAATATTCTTTTAGAAGTTCTCCGGATACATTATCATAAATTTTGACTTTGTCATTATTTGATTCTGTGTCAAATGAAGTAAATGACAGTGTTATTGAATTTGCATCTGGTGGGGCAATCTGCCAGTGGCAGATAGTGCTGTTGTTATAATCATTATTTCCGCTTCCATCGCTTATGATATCTGAAGATGTTGAAAAAGTATTGGTGCCGCTGCAATAAACAGGCAGAGTAGTAGTGTAATAGGCAGACCAGCCTGTTGCAACAGTGTTTGCATCAGTCGTGAAACAAACAAGCATATTGCCGCCTGTTGAGGTTACGTCTGACGGGATATTGGATCCTGAATAACTTCCGAGCAATGGTGCTGCTGTGGTTGATCCGTCATATACCTTTACAAAATCATTGTCTGATTCTGTATCGAATTCATCGAAATACAATGTTATGGTTGACACGCCTGCAGGGCTTATCAGCCATTTGCAGTCGGAGTAATTTTCATAGTTGAAAATGGGGCCGCTTCCGTCGTCAAAAACACCGGTGAATGCTGTCACAGTTTTTGTGCTGCTGCAGTAATAAGGGTATTCACTATTGGGATAAATACTGACAACAGCCTCCTGTTCATCTGTAAAGTCATAGGAACCCGGATTCAGGGCAGTTAATTGAAAATATCCGTCATAATATCCGCTCCATCCCCAGTTGAAGTGGAAATAATTGGTGTTCTGATAGCCGTCACACACAAAAGCATGTACTCCTCCTGCATAAAGTATAGGCCTTTTATTGTCAAGGTTTGTCTTAAGCATTGACTCCCAGCTGCCTGGATACCAGCTTTTAACATAATACTTGATATTTGTTGAATACCTGAAGTGCGATGTTAAAGCAGAAAGTGCAACAGCCACAGATGATGCTGACCCATCAGGGCCATAGACCATATTGACAGAAATCCCGCAATGGTACATAAGCTTGGCAATAGCGGAGTTACTGCTGTTTATATCGTTGATCATGCTTGTCCAGTCATAAGTGGTGGTGCTGAAATTAGCAGACAGAACCCCATAAGGGGAATTATAACTATGTGAGCCTGTTCCCTGGTTTGGGAACTTATAATAGTTCATTACCTGAGCCATGGCAGTGGCGACACATCCTGCATAAGCATGTCCTCCAGGCCCGCTTGCATCTGCAGGGCACATTTCATTGTAATAATAGTCCTGGTTCCATGTTGTTTTAAGCAGGGGCTGTATATCCTTTGCATCCTTAGACGGTATATAGGAAAAATTGTCCGTATCATAAACGTTCCACAAACTGTCTATTTCATGGGTAGAGCTTGCTTTAATCTTTCTGATATATGCAATCTGTTCCTTATAATTTCCCATCCATTCATTAAATGCAGGATTCTGATTTTTTACATTATAAGATCCGTTATATGAATATGCCAACACAGGATAAGCGGTATTTTCAGCGGCGATGATAACAAATCCTCCCTTGTCAATATTGAATATGTAATAAACGGGGTCAGAATTATCATACTCTGTGATGCTTCCGGTAATTTTAATGTCGTAAAGATTGTATTTTGTGTCACAATTCTGATAAATATTCTGGTAATAGAAATTCACTGCTGTTCTTTCGGCATCTTTTATATCGACACTTTCAGCAGAAATATTGAAATTTATTATTACAAGAAAAATACCGGATAAAAAAGCCTTCATCACTTATCAGATTTAAAACCAAGTATAAACAAATATAATAAAATTTTCCCGAAAGTCAAAAAAAACGACTATTTAGTTTTGGAAATCTTCTGCCAGTTTAGGTTTGAGCCTGTATTCGGGTTGTAATTAGGGTCATCTGAGAGAATATATTCGCCCGAACTGTTTGCCCATGCATTGTTGTATCCGCCCGGAAGTTTCACATTTGTTTCACTGCCCGGGTCGTAATATTTGTCAACACCCAGCATGTAATCGCTGAAATTTTCGGATATATGGTCATTGACAGCCTGCCTTTGATTGTATGAATCCATCATCATGTCGCTGATTTCGTTACTGGTCTGGCTTATAATCTTGCTTAGCTGGCCTATGCTCTGAATCTGTTTTATCTGCATCTGCGCAAGATATTCAATAACCTGGTTGTATTTGCTGAACCACTGTGGATTCAGTTTGAAGGAATAAGCTATAGCCTGAAATGTTTTTGTATTGCTTTCCAACTTTCCTTTTTCAGCTTTGAATGAAAAAAGATAATCAACAAACCAGATGGTGTTGGTGACATTTCCGCTCATTGTCTGTATCGGAAAAGATATCTGTTCAACAACACCGTAAATATCTTCCTCCATATTTACGCCGTTTTTCTGGTATTCTATTTTTATTCTGGCACCGTCTGCCGATGCAAAAACACCGGGTTGTGACTGTGTGCCTGCGCCAAGTGCTTTTGCAAGTTCGGGCAGTTGTTTTTCTTCTGATATCTTAAGACCGCTTACATCTTTTCTGAAACGGGGCAGGACGATATCTTTCAATGCTGTAACAGCATCAACGACAGGCCTTACTTCATTTCCGAAATATTTTGTCCCGATAGGGAAAGTATATAACAGCATCTGATTATTTGTCCAGAAAAAAGGCTGGTTGGGAAACACTTCAAATTCTTCTTTTCCGTTGGGGTTGAAAACACGGAAACCTGCTGAAGCAGGCATGCTCGGATTATCCAGCACCCATTTGACACCTCCTTCAAATTTCCATTCTGAAGGCATAAGCATGCTGAAAGCTTCGGTGCCTGTACCTTCCTTGTCAATATAAGAAAAGATTTTGAATTTGACTTGTCCTGACGGTGTTCCCGCCTCTTTATGCTGGCCTTCTGTATGGCACATACATAAAAATGTAAAAGTTGCAAGAGATAAAATTTTTATTTTCATAATTACAGTACAGATTAATTATAAACTGTTTATGAAAGCTAATATAAGATACTTTTTCCTATTTTTGTAAAAAATTATCTGATGAAATTACTGATAAAAAATATTAAAGAACTGATACAGGTTGAAAACACCATAAAACTTAAGGTCTGCGGTAAAGATATGAAAAAGCTGGGCACTGTGAAAGACGCATATCTGTTCATAAAAGATGGAATTATTGAAGACTTTGGCTTAATGAAGAATATGCCTGCTGAATATTCCGGGGTGAAAAGCATTGATGCTTCAGGAAAAATGGTTTTTCATATCTAAACCCCAAACCCAAACACACCCAACACATTTCCTTTGGCAGGAAAATACCTTAACCCCGACACGGGAAGAATCTCGGCAGGTTCATCCGCTTTATGTTTATTTTTGAGTTGAATGCCCATCAATTTTTATGAGAATCGGTTATGCCTAGTTTCCTCATTCTGCTTCT
>CAZSJF010000187.1:0-2133 GCA_964606705.1 uncultured Bacteroidales bacterium | reverse complement strand
CAGTAAAAATGGTTTTTCCGTGCTTCTGTGATTCCCATACTCATCTGGTTTATGCAGGCAGCAGGGAAATTGAATATATTGACAAGATAAAAGGCCTTTCGTATGAAGAGATTGCAAAAAGAGGCGGGGGAATTCTGAATTCGGCAAAACTGCATAATACTTCTGAAGAAGAATTGATAAAACAGGCACTGGTAAGACTTGAAGAAATAAAAATGCTCGGCACCGGTGCTGTTGAAATAAAAAGCGGTTATGGCCTTACTGTTGAGGATGAACTGAAAATGCTCAGGGTGATAAGGAAATTAAAGCAACTGTCCCCTCTGACAATAAAATCCACATTTCTCGGGGCGCATGCTGTTCCTGCGGAATATAAAGGCAATCAGAAGGCTTATGTTGACGTGGTGGTAAATGAAATGGTTCCGAAGGTTGCAGAGGAGAAACTGGCAGATTTTATTGATGTTTTTTGCGACAAAGGTTTTTTTACTGTTAAAGAGACTGAAAGGATACTGGAAGCAGGGATAAAATACGGCATGAAACCTAAAATACATGCCAATGAACTGGATTATTCGGGCGGTATACAGGCAGGAGTGAAGCATAATGCATTATCCGTTGACCATCTTGAATATACAGGAGATAAAGAGATAAAATCTTTGCTTGATTCCGTCACAATGCCCACATTACTGCCGGGTGCTGCTTTTTTCCTGGGATTGGTTTATGCCCCTGCGCGAAAGATGATAGATGCAGGATTACCGGTGGCAATGGCAAGCGATTATAACCCCGGTTCATCGCCTTCTGGCAATATGCAGTTTGTCATTTCGCTGGGATGCATTAAATACAAGATGCTGCCTGAAGAGGCGGTAAATGCAGTTACCATAAACAGTGCTTATGCCATGGGAGTGAGCAGAGAACTCGGAAGTATTGCAAAAGGCAAGAAAGCAAACGTGTTTATAACAAAAGAAATCCCGACCTATGAGTTTATGCCTTATGCCTTTGGAAGCAATAAAGTTGAACGGGTTATCCTGAACGGAAAAGAATAACAGATATTATCTCTCTTTTACCAGCAGATATTTGATATAATCTCTGGACAATAATTTAACCAATTCAGAACTTTTCACCTTCCATCCCAAATCAGATAAATGATTTAAAACGTCAACTTCGTTGTTATAAACTTTTAATATGCCATTTTCGTTAAAAATGATATTTTCGGCCTCTCCGTTGGAAACAATTCCATTCAGTGAATGATTTTTGTTTTGTCCTATATCAATGTACATCCTGGTATTTATGCTGTCTTTAATAGTATAATAAACCCATATTGTAAGATATTCCTCATGAACCTTTTCTTTTTTTTTTATTTCCTGAGAATTGGTTTTGCCGGTTAATGAAAATATCATAAGTAAGAGTAATAGCACCTTTTTCATAATTGCCGGATTTGTTTTATATAAAATAAAAAAAGGGGAATCATTCCCCTTTTAAACTCTTATTAAAAAATATTTTAAAATTTTGCCGAAAGCCCGAATTCCAAAAGTCCGCCGCCGCTAAGTCCGAATTCCACCAAGGCCCCGATATTATCTGTAAAGAAGTATCTTCCGCCGAGAGCAAGACGAAAAGCAACAGGTATTGGAGAACTTAAGGTAGCACCTGTACAATTAGGATCGTTGGTTACAAAATTCCAGCTGAAAGAGCCGTATCCTACACCTACAGAAGTGTATCCGTCAAAATGTTCCGAACTGCCGAAGTGAAAACCAAATTTTGCCATTGCCCTTATTCTGGGAACTGTGTATTTATAATCATATTCAGTTGTAATAACCTTTTCATTGAATTCAACACTGGTATTTGCATAATTAAATGCAACTCCTACACCAACTCTATCAGCAATCATGTATTCATACTTTAATGCAAGAGGTCCTAAGCCGGATACTTTAACAGCATAACTGTTTGTAGTAGTAACTGCTTCTTTTAAAACAGTTGTGTAAAGGTTTGGCCATCCGTAAGTTGCATCAATAATTGAATTGCCTTGCTGAACAGCCTGTGTATAAGCATTGGAACATATTGCCAAAGCTATACCGATAATAAAAAAATAACGTTTCATGGGGTTAAAAATTTAGTTAATAATTTTACAAAGAAAAGAAAAATTTA
>CAZSJF010000186.1:0-6054 GCA_964606705.1 uncultured Bacteroidales bacterium | reverse complement strand
CATAAAAATTTTTCTTTGGAAATAAAGAATAGTTTTCCGTACATTTATCAAGAATAATAATTTTCATTTTTACTAATTGTTCTCTTTCAGCCCAATACTTCTTAAGTCTCCGTGATTTTGGTTCATATATACGTCTATCATAGTCCGCCTTGGAATTGCCGGAGGGTGAGACATGAGAATGATGTTTTTCTAATTTATATTTGTCCCATAGCTTATTGACAGCATCTGAAATGGAGTCGTTATATATTTTTGCCTGATTAAGTTTTGTCTCACTCCATTTCGGTTCTATCTTATAAGTTATTTTATATTTTTCCTTTGGTGATTTTCCAAAACTTTTTTTTAACTCTTCATCTGTCGGCTTTTCTACATCTGGATTTTCATTAATATGATTCATATAATGCTTTATCATAACCGGATCATTTCTTTCTATTGACAGAACTGTATCATTTATTTTCATCGCCCACCCATTAGGAAGCTTCGATTGAATTTTCTTTAAAACAGAATCTTTTTCAATTAATGTTTGCCCACAACCTGATAGGACAAGTAAAACAAATAATATTATAAGCAGTTTTTTCATTTTTAAATTCTTTTAAAAACTTTATTTACTTTCTTTCAAAACCATGTCTATAGTTATAGCGCTTGAAAGGATAGCTATTTTATTTTCCTTGTTTGAATAACCGGGGTCAATATTGACATTGTATTTATCGGCAGTAGTGAATATTTCCTTCATCGCTCCTGCCCATTTTTTTGTTATAGTCCCTATCTGAACATTTGAAGGATCTTTAATTACAAAATTCCATGCTTTCCAATCGCCTGTAATTTCAGCTATCAGCGTTCCTGATGGATTGAATATCTTGAAAGTAGGTTTAAAGAAAGTGAACTTCTGCTGTATTGTTCCTGCTATATTTCCGTTTGAGCCATTGATAACGATCTTTGACATAAAAAATGTCCATCCGCGTGAAATAGTAGCTTCCAGTTCGTTATTTGCATTTCTGATCTCTAGCATGAAAGGCAGCATTGACTTTTTGAGCAAAACCCTGAGAAATTTCTGCCCTGCAGTTAGTTTTTGTTTAATAGCCCCTATATTTTCAGCCTTATCGTTAAAAATCTGGTAACAGTTTTCGAATTTTAAAAAATTCACTTTTTCGTCAATAAAATAACTGTTTGTGTCAAAAAATTTTGAATTCATTTTTTTCCTTTCTTTTTTAGTTTGTTAATAATTTATTTGTTTTTAATAGAACGCAGATGACACTGATTAAGCAGATTAACTCGGATTTTTTAATCTGTGATTATTAGTTGCATCAGCGTTATCCGTGTTCTATTTTTTTGTTATTATTATTTCTTATTCGATATAAACTCTAATAGTTAATTTTTTCATAGCTTTTGTTTATGCCTATGCATACTTCAAAGATTGATAATTAAAAATTCCCAAACCCTGTACCGTTTTTGTTAATATAAACAGTGCCCATGCCTTTGGATATTGAAGTACAGGAAATAATATGATAATTATCATCAGTAACACAAAAAGATTCATCTGTATTGCCATAACCTGAATCTAAGGTATTGCCGCCTATTGCCATGCCGCGGTTTGAACCCATGTTGCCGTAGCTGTCCACACGGCCGATAACTGCCTTTACAGTATGCTCGCAGTTATTTTTGATAGAAAAATTAACATGTTCTGGCAAAGATGATGAAGAGGAGGAGGTGTTTGAGTTTTCTGAACTGCTGCTACTGCTGCTGCTGGAGTAGTTGTAATATACTGCCCGTTCTTCCTCCTGTTTTTTAATTTCTTCGTAAGACATAACATCGAATTTATATTTGTCTTTAAAGGTTTTTAAGCCGTCAGCACTGACTTTATTATCTGCAAACACATTACAGTCATACATGGCCTTTAAGACTTTTTCCTCATTCCATCTAAAATAACAATCTGTTAATTCAAACTTGTATTGTGCTTCAGTAAAATCAAATTTTATAACTATTGACGACATTGATCTATTCACAGATACATCGGCAAGCGTGTCCCATTTCAGGGTTAAAAGGCTATAATACTTTGTAGTTCCATACATAGGGTCGCTATTTTTTTTAGAAAATTTAAAAAGAAATATGGGGTTTCCTGAATAAAATGCAGTGTCCAAACTTATCTCCACAGAATTGTTCTGCTTTGATTTTTCAATGGCTTTCTGGTGCTTTAGCTGTTCTTTGGTTTGTGCAGACAAGTTAATGCTGAAAGCCACAAATGTTGCTAAACAAGCGATTGATATTTTTTTCATAATTTTTTTAAAAATTAGGTTATAAATAAAGTTTTTATGTTTACAAAATTTAAAAATTACCAAATCCTGTGCCGCTTTTGTTAATGTAAAGTTTACTCATGCCTTTGGATATTGACTGGCAGGAAATAATATGATAATTTTCATCAGTAATGCAAATAGATTCATCTGTATCACCGTAAGCCGAAGTTAAATTATGGCCGCCTATGATATCACTTCTGCTGGAGCCCATATCATTATTACTCATCAGATGGCCTATTTTTATTTTAACACTTTTTTCACAATTATTTTCAATAGAAAAACTAACATGTTCGGGTAAAGAAGAAGATGAAGAAGAAGAAGATGATGATGATGAATTTGAGTTTCCCGAGCTGCTGCTGTATGAGCTATTATTTGCTGCCTGTTGCTGTTGCTGTTGCTGTTGTTGCTGAATTCTTTGTGCTTCCTGTTCTTCTGCCAGTTTTTTAAGATATTGTTGGTATTCTTCATAAGACATAACATTAATGCCGTGTTTTTCTTTAAAAGCTTTCAAGTTGTCAACGCTTACTTTATCATCAGTAAACACATTACATTCGTAAAGGGCTTTTATAACTTTTTCCTCATTCCATGCGTAATCTGTAAGGTCAAATCTGTATTTTACCTCAGTAAAGTCAAATACCATGCCTGTCACCGCTAATGATTTGGCCAGAATTACTTCGGCCAGATTGTTTCCGCTAAGGGTTGTAAGGTCATAATACCTTGTAAGCCCGGTTACGTCTTTATCTTTCAGATTTAAAAGAAGTATGGGTTTTCCGGAAAAAAACACTGTATCCATACTTATCTGCACGGAATTGTTCTGCTTTGATTTTTCAATGGCTTTCTGGTGCTTTAGTTGCTCTTTTGTTTGAGCAAAAAGAGTTGTGCAACTAAATAAAATAATTACAAGTACATAAATTTTTGTTTTCATAAGTTTGTTGTTTTTGTTTAAATGAATTATAAGTTTTTGAATTCGATGCAAATATAAGTACATGTTTCCGAAAAAAATCATACCAATTAGTATTTGGCGGTTTTGAGTTAGTATTTGGTGGGTTTGGTTGAGAATTCGGTAAAAAAACAGGACGAGACATTTCAAAAAAAAGAGTATTTTTTATATCCTAATCACAAAATATTATGATTTTGATATAACAAATTCGATGTTTAGTATTATTAATACAAATAAAACTTTCTGTGTTCTTTGTGAAATTTTCTTTGTGCGCTTTGTGGTTAATTTTTTTACCACAGAGGACACGAAGGGTTACACAGAGTTCACAAAGTATTACTATACCAAATCAACAATACCAAATATTTCTCTTTAAATTTTTATAACCGGCACGTTTAATTGCAGAATCTTTAAATATTATATTGAATTTTTCTTCCGTCAGTTCTTCCCATTCCTTTTTTGTCATATTGAGCAAATCCTTGCCGGGCAGTAATTCTGTAATATTATGCGGTTTTGCATTTTTGTTCCACGGGCAAACATCCTGGCATATATCACAGCCGTAAATCCAATCGTGAAATTTTTCACTGAACTTATCAGGTATATCTCCTTTATGTTCAATGGTAAGATAAGATATGCACCTGTTTGCATCAACCACGTGAGGTTCTGTTATTGCATTTGTGGGGCAAATATCAATACATTTAGTGCAGTTGCCGCAGAGGTCTTCAGTGAAAGGACTGTTATATTCCAGTTCAATATTTGTCAATATCTCGCTTATGAAAAAGAAAGATCCGAAGTCTTTATTAATAACCACAGAATTTTTTCCTGCCCATCCCATTCCGCTTTTCACTGCCCATGCTTTTTCCATTATGGGAGACGAGTCTGTAAAGGCTTTTGTGTCAGCTTCAGAGACTTTTTCTGTAATGAAATTTTCCAGAATTTTGAGTTTGTTTTTTATTAAAGTATGATAGTCTTTTCCATAGGCATATTTGGCGATCTGGTATGTTGACGGACTTTGTTTTTCTGGTGGATAATAATTGAGCAGCAATGTTATCACAGATTTTGTCCCCTGCATGAGCATTTCAGGATTAAGCCTTTTTTCAGGATCATTGCTCATATAATGCATATCCGCATTATATTTATTTGACAGCCAGTTTTTAAAAATCCCCTTTTCTTTTATTAAGGGCTCTGCTTTTGAGATACCGCAGGCATCAAAACCGATCTCTTTTGCTTTGGATTTTATTTTGCCGGTGAGAATTGTTTTATCGCACATAATAAAGGTTTTCCGGAATTTTAAAATCAGGAAATTTGGATAATCAGGAATCAAAAAGGCTTTTTGATTTTGAGGAATTATTTAATCCGAGATGCTTATAAGCTCTTTCCGTTGCCTCTCTTCCTCTTGGTGTTCTGCTGAGGTATCCTTCCTGAATAAGGAAAGGCTCATACACCTCCTCGATGGTGCCGGCATCTTCGCTGACAGCTGTGGAGATTGTTGAAATGCCTACAGGCCCGCCCTTGAATTTTTCAATTATTGTAGTGAGGATCCTGATGTCCATTTCATCAAGGCCGTTCTTGTCAACATTAAGAGCAGCAAGGCTGGTAAGGGATATGTCAATATCTATTTTTCCGTCTCCTTTTATCTGGGCAAAGTCACGTATCCTTCTCAGCAGGAGATTTGCTATTCGCGGTGTGCCCCTGCTCCTGCGTGATATTTCGGAGGCTGCTTCTTTTGTAACAGAGACATTCATGATCTTTGCAGAGCGGAGGATTATATTTTCAAGTACGGATGAGTCGTAATAAGAAAGCCTTGAATTGATGCCGAACCTTGACCTGAGCGGTGCAGTCAGCAATCCTGAGCGGGTGGTGGCTCCTATAAGCGTGAAAGGATTGAGGGTTAGCTGAATGCTCCTTGCATTGGGGCCTGTTTCTATCATTATGTCTATCTTATAATCCTCCATTGCGGAATACAGATACTCTTCAACCACAGGGCTGAGGCGGTGTATCTCGTCAATGAACAGCACGTCGTTTTTTTCGAGGCTGGTGAGTATGCCGGCCAGGTCGCCGGGTTTATCAAGCACAGGACCTGAAGATACTTTTATGTTAACTCCAAGTTCGTTAGCGATTATATATGATAGCGTTGTTTTTCCCAGTCCCGGAGGGCCGTGAAGCAGCACATGATCTAAAGCTTCGCCTCTTTGTTTTGCAGCCTGAACAAAAACCCTGAGATTATCAATGATCTTATCCTGTCCCATGAACTCTTTGAAATCAGACGGCCTCAGAACTTTTTCAAATTCCTTTTCTGCAGGGGAAAGACTTTCGGGTTTGGCATCAAGGTTTTCGTTCATATTAATATAGCAAAAAATAAGTTTAGTGATATTATTTCCAGATTTTCCATTTAGCCTGATTGTTGTTCCACAGGTTTTCGAGAACTATCTTGTCTCTCAGGCTGTCCATTGGCCTCCAGTATCCGTAATGCTTGTAGGCAAAGAGTTTGCCGTCTCTGGATAAGTTCTCAAGAGGGGCTTTTTCAAGAACGGAAGCGTCTCCTTCTGTGATATATTTAAAGAGCTGTGGCTCGCATACAAAGAAGCCTCCGTTTATCCATGTTCCGTCGCCTTTGGGTTTTTCGACAAATTCGGTGATCTTATTGCTGCTGTCCGTTTCAACGGTTCCGAACCTGCCTTCCTGCTGTACCGTGGTCATGGTGACATATCCTTTCTGCGACTTATGGTATTCCAGTAATTTTTTAATGTCAATATCTGCAACGCCGTCACCGTATGTGAGCATAAATGTTTCGTTATTTACGAATTTCTCCACTCTTTTGACCCTTCC